>CBEWFH010000008.1:0-16129 GCA_965555895.1 uncultured Simkaniaceae bacterium | reverse complement strand
AGTAATTTTCTTTTTTGCTCTTGTCGTGGTCTTCTTAACGACTTTATCTTGCTTAGCCAATTGTTACTCCTATTTCGATACGCTCAATTAAACGGCTTTTTTCTTTCCAGCAACTGTTTTCTTTTTTCCCTTATGGGTACGGGCATTAGTGCTAGTTCGTTGACCACGCGTTGGTAGACCCACTCTGTGTCTCATTCCACGATAGGAACTAGTACTAATAAGCCTTTTAATATTATTTTGTACTTGTCTTCTCAAGTCACCTTCAAGGAGATATCCAGAGGTCAACATCGCATTAAGCTTTGAGACATTCTCATCTGTGAGATTATGAGCACGCATATTCGGATCAAGGCCTGATTTTTTAATAATCTCTTCAGCAACCGCGTTTCCAATTCCATATATATAAGTGAGACTGATCACTAGGCGCTTGTTACCTGGAATGTCGATTCCAATCACACGAGGCATATGTTAAATTCCTTCTTTAATTCATTATTTCTGGATAAGATGCTAGCATACTCCAATAAAGTATTCAATGCTCTTTACATCCTACCCGTAATTCTTCCCTTTTTCATGAAGCCATCATACCGCTTCATCAAAAGGTGAGATTCGATCTGTTTCGTAGTATCCAGCACGACACCCACTAGAATGAGGAGAGAGGTTCCCCCAAAAAAATGACTAATAGATGCGTCTACACTTAAAACTTTACCTACTAATGTTGGTAATATGGCAATAAGTGCTAAAAAAATTGCTCCCGCAAGGGTAATCCGGTTCATGGTCGATTCTAAAAATTCTTGCGTAGGGCGCCCTTGTCTAATCCCGGGAATAAAAGCTCCATTTTTCTTCATATCTGAAGCTATTTGCTCCGGATGGAATTGTGTAGCTGTCCAAAAATAGGTAAAAAATAGGATAAGGAGGACAAATAGAGCGGTATAAACCCAGCTTCCAGGGGAGAGCCAAGAAACCATTGACGCAAGCCAAGTTCCTTTACTTAGAAATTGAGCAATAGTTGCCGGAAACATAAGTAATGATGAGGCAAAAATCACAGGAATTACTCCTGCATAATTAATCTTAAGGGGGATATGAGAACTCCCACCTTGGCTTTCACGGCGCCCTACGACACGTCTAGCATATTGAAGAGGAATCTTTCGGGTTCCCTGAATAATCAGGATCGTTCCTAGAATAATCATGACAAAGACAATGGATAAAATTACAATCGATGAAAAGGTCATCTGACCAGTCTCTTGTGAATCGAGGTTAAGTTGTCTGAGAATCGTTCCCATTGTTCTTGGAAGTGAAGAAAGGATACCGACTGAAATGATTAAGCTAATTCCATTTCCTATTCCCCGTTCTGTGATTTGCTCTCCAATCCACATTAGGAATAGTGTTCCAGTGCTCATCGTAGCCATTACAATTAAGTAAAAAAGCCAAGAAAATCCAAATATTTGAACGTTTAAGATTTCACCCATAATGATTCCTGGATGAGAAAGGTTTAAACCTAAGGCATATTTTGCAAGGAGGGCAGATTGAAAAAGGGCAAGAACAATCGTTAGCAAACGAATCCCTTTTCCCATTTTTCTTTTTCCGGCATCTCCATTTTCTTTCATCTCACGTTGAAGAGAAGGAACGACAGCCACAAGGATTTGCATAATGATCGATGCGGAAATATAGGGCATCACACCAAGGGCAATCACAGTCATCTGTGCAAAGGCTCCTCCAGAAAAAATATCAACGAGTTGAAAAAGATTTTGAGTTCCACCCGTCAATTGACGAAAGACTTGTACAACTGCATCTCCATTGATTCCAGGAACTGGTATATAGGCTCCAATTCGGCAAATCAAAAGCATTAATAAAGTGAAAAGAATTTTAGTCTTAACCTCTTCAATTGAGAAAATTCTTTTTATCGCTTGGAACATATGACCTAGATACGTTTAAATTCTATTCCTTGCTTCTCTAACTTAGCTATAGCGCCTTTAGAGAAGTGATTTGCTTCAATCACGATTTTTTTCGTGATATCTCCACCTGCAAGGACTCTAAATCCACCCTTCATCCGACGCATCGGAAATCCTTTTTGCAAGAGTGTATCTTTGTTGACGGTTTCCCCATCTTCAAAGTAATCGTTTATTCTACCAAGGTTGATGGCATAAACACGAACTTTAAAACGTTCATTAGAAAATCCTCGTTGTGGAAGTTTTTGGTAAAGAGGGAGCTGACCTCCTTCTTTTCCTCCACGTCGTTTATAGCCCGAGCGAGATTTATCTCCCTTGTGACCACGACCTGAGGTTTTTCCCATTTTTGAACCTGGGCCACGACCAACCCTCTTTATTCTTTTCTTCAGCTGTGTATTTTTTAGTTCTGATAGCTTCATAGCTCTACTCCTCTTGAATCAAGAGTTGCTTGTCTATTTCTAAGTTGGACAAGGGCCTTGAAGGTTGCTCTAACTTGGTTTAACGGATTATTCGATCCAAGGCTTTTTGCAACAACATCTTTAATACCACTGACTTCAAGAAGAGCACGAGGTTTTGATCCAGCAATAATCCCTGTACCTTCCTTAGCAGGTTTTAACATCACCCTTGCTCCGTCCCAGTCAGAGATAATTTCATGGGGGATTGTGGTTCCTTCAAGTTCGAAGGAATGAACATTCTTTCGTGCAGCTTCCCCCCCTTTTCGAATAGCATCTGCCACTTCATTAGCTTTTGCAAATCCAACGCCAACGCGTCCATTTCCATCTCCAACAATTACTAGAGCAGAAAAGCTAAACTTACGTCCCCCTTTTACTACCTTAGAACAACGGTTGATATAGAGGACTTTCTCTTCAAATTCGGTATCGATATCTTCTTCTCTTTTGCCTTTCTTAGCCATGAATTTTCCTAAAATTTAATTCCTTTTTCGCGAGCGCCAGTTGCAACTGCAGCGATGAGTCCATGATATTTGTACCGACCTCTATCGAAAACGACTTTGTCGATTTTTTTTTCTTTAGCAAGCTCGGCAATCTTTTCACCGACAATTTTTGCTGTCTCTACTGATAGCTTTTTCCCTTTCATCTCTTTTAGAAGGGTACTAAAACTTGCAAGGGTAACTCCATTCTCATCATCAATGACTTGAACACCAATATGCTTTAGTGTCTTTGAAACGGTGAGGCGGGGTCTCTCTGCAGATCCACGTAGTTTCTTCCGAATTCTCATCACACGATTTTTTCGGATTTTAGTTCGCTTGTGTAAATTTTGCTGCATTTCTTACTTCCCTTTAGCAGATTTACCCGCTTTCTTGCGGACATATTCATCGACATATCTGACACCTTTACCTTTATAAGGTTCCGGGGGTCTTAGTGCACGGACATTGGCTGCAAATTGACCGACAAGTTGTTTGTCAATTCCTCTAACAGTGATCAGTGTATTTTTTTCAACAGCTACTTGAATATCATTGGGGATATCAACTTGTGAGGGATGTGAAAATCCAAGCTGAAGATCAAGAGCATTCCCTTTAACTGCAGCACGGTATCCAACACCCACTAAACTGAGTTGTTTTGTAAAACCCTCGCTAACACCTAAAATGGCATTGTTTAATAGTGAGTGATAAAGACCATACATAGGCTTTGGAAGGGCTGATTCTTCATCATATAGAACAAAGATTTGCTCTCCTTCGGCTTTTAGTGAGATTCCCTCTGGAAGATGTTTTGTAATCGTCCCTTTCGGCCCCTTAACTACAACGTCTCCCTTGGTACCTTTGATTTCAACCCATTTTGGGAGCGTAATGGGTGCTTTACCTAATCGTGACATTTTTTATTTTCCTAACTTTACCAAACTAAACAGAGTAGTTCTCCGCCAACTTTAAGTTCTTTTGCTCTCTCTCCTTCAATCACACCAGCGGGTGTTGAGAGAATTGCAATCCCAAGTCCACTAAAAACTCTAGGGATACTTTGATAACCTATGTAATTTCGAAGTCCAGGTTTAGAAACTCTCTTAATTCCGTGAATCACATTATCTCTTGTATTTTTAACATATTTTAAGAAAACACGGATCTGACGTTTTTTATCATTCACCAAAAAGCTTGTTACATAGCCTTTATTCTTAAAAACATCGACGATTGATTTATTCAGCTTACTGTATCTAACATCGACATATTTATGCTTTGCATCTTTTGCATTTCGAATTCTTGTAAGTAGATCTGCTACTGTATCGCTAATTGCCATTATATCCTCTATGTTTAGCGCTTATATGGAAGCCCAAGCATGGTTAATAGTTCGAGACCTTCTTCATCTTTTTCTGCTGAAGTTACAAATGTTATGTTCATTCCTTGCTCCCTTTTGACTTCATCAAGGTTGAGTTCTGGGAAAACATGCTGCTCAGTCAATCCTAAAGAGTAATTTCCGCTATTGTCCCCTTTCTTTTTGAATCCACGAAAGTCATGAATCCTCGGACAGACAATATTACAAAATCGATCAAAAAAATCATACATCCGTTTTCCACGAATAGTTACTTTAAGTCCGATTGCTTGACCTTCTCTGAGTTTGAAGTTCGCTACAGACTGTTTAGCTAGAGTGACAATGGGTTTTTGTCCTGAAATCAGAGCCAGTTCTTTCACGCAGTCCTGCATCACATTCTTATCCTTAACCGCTTCTCCAACTCCCATACTAATGACAATTTTCCTTAGCTCTGGGATTTTCATCTGATTTGAATAAGAAAACTTCTTTTTAAGTTCCTCTTTAACTTCTTCTTGGTATCTCTTCTTTAATCTAGACATTTTACTTTTGCTCTATGACTTAACGGGTTTTTTTAATGTTCGATAACTTACTTCTTTTCCGTTATCGAGATAAACGAGTTCTTTTGATTTACCTTCACCAAATTTAATACTCAGCTTCAGTTTCTTTCCTTCACCGTTGCAAAGAGCAACGTTTGAGATGTGGATGGATTTTTCCATGGGAATAATCTCAGATTTTTGTCCTTGCTGGCGGGCTTTCATATGTTTTTTTCGAACATTGATCCCTTGGACAAGAATCCGTGATTCTTTCTTATCAAGAACCTCACCCACTTTACCTCGATCGTTTCCACTGATAACGAGGACTTTATCACCTTTTTTAATCCATTTCTGTTTCATATATAATTCCTCTTTAAATCACTTCAGGGGCAAGTGAACTAATTTTAATAAATCCACTATCACGTACTTCTCTTGCTACTGTGCCGAAGATCCGCGTTCCTCTGGGATTTTGCTTATCGTCAATAAGGACACAGCTATTGTCATAAAATCTAATCATCGATCCATCTTCTCGACGGATAAAACTCTTTGTTCTTACGATAACTGCTTTAACGACAGCTCCCTTTTTAACACTTGCTCTTGGAGCTGCTTCCTTAACTGAACAGACAATAATATCACCTACGTGTGCATAGCGTCTTTTTGATCCGCCAAGGACCTTAATGCACTTCACCCGTTTAGCTCCACTATTATCAGCTACTTCTAATTCTGTTTCTTGTTGAATCATCGTTTTTCACTCATTCGTATATTATTTTAAGAAAGCACATCCACTACGATCCAGCGCTTCAATTTAGAAAGGGGGCGGGTTTCTTCAATCCGCACGCGCTGACCTACTTTTAGGTCTCCTTTTTCATTGTGCGCATAGTATTTCTTGCCACGCTTTACTACTTTCTTGTAACGGGCATGAAGAGTTGTTCTCTCTACATTGACCGTAACAGTCTTATTCATCTTTGCTGAGAGGATAACTCCTTCTCTAATTTTTTTTCTTCCTTGAGCTTCCATAGTTCTCTATTCTGATCCTTTGCTTTGCTTTTGACGCAGAACAGTAAGGATTCGCGCCCGATCTTTTTTCTTCTCTTTAAGTTGATGCGGCTTTTCTAGCTTCCTAGAAACACGGAGTTCATTAATGAGCTCAAAAATATCTCGGCAGATATCATCATATTGAGCTTTCAACTCATCATCAGATAAATTTATTAGTTCGTTTGCTTTCAACATTTCCTCTCTCCTTAAACCTTTTCTACCCGTTCTACAAATCGTGTTCGATAGGGTAGCTTGGCAGCCGCTTTTACTAGGGCTCTCTTTGCTTCATCCTTAGAAACGTTTGCTACTTCAAAGAGGATTCTTCCTGGTCGTACAACAGCAACCCAATGATCCGTTGCTCCTTTTCCTTTACCCATACGAGTTTCCGCAGGCTTCTTAGAAATCGGCTTATCTGGGAAAATGCGAATCCACACCTTTCCTTTACGGCTAAAATAACGTGAAATTGCTACACGACACGCTTCAATTTGCTGGTTTGTAATTCGTCCGCGATCAAGAATTTGCATTCCATAATCTCCGAAATCTACAAACTGTCCGCCTTTAGCTTTCCCACTCATCGAGCCTTTCATTTGCTTTCGATATCTAGGGCGAGATGGTATCAATGCCATTTTGAGATTCTCCTAATTCCTTATCCGGTTTATTCGCCTTTATTAATCCAAACTTTGACTCCAATCGAACCATAAGTTGTTTCAGCTCTCGCTGTGGCATAGTTGATATCTACACGGAGGGTATGAAGAGGAATTCGTCCTTCCTTATACCATTCTGTCCGTGCAATTTCCGCTCCACCTACGCGTCCAGAAATCTGCACTTTAATTCCAGCTGCCCCTCCATCCATAGTTGCCTGAATAGATTTCTTTAGAACTCGCCTAAAAGCGACACGTCTTTCAAGCTGCTTGGAAATAGCCTCTGCTACTAGCTGCGCATCAAGGTCAGGGCGTTTTATCTCTGCAACTTCAATCCAGATATCCTTTCCTGTTAGCTTCTTAAGCTCCTGCTTCAAGACTTCAATTTCTGCACCTTTTTTCCCAATAACAAGTCCTGGCCTTGCGGTGTGAAGGGTTACTTCAATCTTTTCAGACATTCTTTTAATGATAATTTCTGATGTTCCAACGCAGCAAGGCTTTTTCATCATAAAGTCACGCATTTGCTTGTCTTGAAAGAGGTAGCGTCCAAATTCTTTCTTGTTAGCAAACCATACTGATTTCCACTTCTTCGTTAGGGCGAGTCTAAATCCAATTGGCGATGTTTTTTGTCCCATGTTTCCTCTTTAACTTTCCGTTCCGACAATGACCGTAAAATGGCTTGTTCGTTTCAAGATTGGCACCTTTCCACCGCGGCTCTTTGATTTTGCTCGCTTCATTGTTGGGCCTACATCAATTCGTACTTCTCTAACTTTCAGGTCCCGTCTTTGAACGCTATGCAGTGTTTCAGCATTTGCAATTGCACTATCGAGAGTCTTCTTTAAAAGACGCCCTCCCCTTAAGTTGCAATAAAGGAGCTGTAAAAGAGCCTCTTCAACATCTTTGCCTCTAATCAAACCGGCGGCAAGCCTAGCTTTCCTTGGGCTGATGCGGATGTATTTCATTTTAGCTGTTGCTTCTCGCATTATTTATCTTCCTTTATTTCTTAACCGGGTGGCCTTTAAACAGCCTTGTAGGAGAAAATTCTCCTAAACGTTGACCAACCATATTCTCAGATACAAAGACTGAGATGAATTTTTTTCCGTTATGAACTTCAAATGTGTGTCCAATCATCTCCGGAATAATCATTGATCTTCTTGACCAAGTTTTAATTGGTTTTTTCGAATCTTCTTGATTTTGCTTTCCTACTTTTTTCAATAGGTGATGATCCACAAAAGGACCTTTTCTTAAACTTCTAGCCATTATTTCTTCCTTCGGTCTTTCACGATCAGCTTTTTCGATTTCTTTTTCGAGCGGGTGCGGAGTCCCTTTGTTTGCATTCCCCATGGTGTTTGAGGGATATAACCATTATGACGCCCTTCACCACCACCATGAGGGTGATCGACGGGATTCATTGCGGTTCCTCGTACTGTCGGGCGAAATCCTTTCCACCTTGTCCTTCCTGCTTTTCCATCCACACGAAGAGCATTCTCTGCGTTGGAAACAATACCAAATGTTGCGCGGCATGTTTCTCTTACAAGGCGTACCTCACCTGATGGCATCTTAAGGGTGGCATAACCAGCGCCACGAGCCATAAGCTGTGCCGAAAGCCCTGCACTACGGACAAGCTTTCCACCTCGTCCAGGGTACAATTCAATGTTATGTATTGTTGAACCTAGGGGCATTCCCTTAAGTTCCATCGCACATCCTGGCTTAAAGGGAGCTTTATCACCCGATTGCAAGATATCACTCTGCTTAATTCCCTCAGGAGCGAGGATATATCTCTTCTCTCCATCACAGTAATTGAGCAACGCAATATGAGCTGAACGGTTAGGATCATACTCAATAGAAACAACATTTGCCTCGATTCCATCTTTATCTCGTTTAAAGTCAACAAGACGATATAAACGCTTATGTCCTCCACCTCTGTGACGGCAAGTAATCCGTCCATGGTGGTTTCTCCCATTTGTCCGTCTTTTGGATACAAGGAGTGACTTCGTTGGTTTAATAGTCGCTCGCTTTCCAGCTACTCGGGTCAACTGGTCAAAGCTAGGGAGTACAAGCTTTCTCTGCGAGGGTGTTGTCGGTCGAAATTTCTTAACCATTGTTTCTCCTAAACTGCTTCGTCAATTGAATCGCCACTCTCTAGAGTAACAATTGCTTTCTTTACTGCAGGGCGAAAGCCTTTGTAACCACGAACGCGCCTTTTTTTTGGCTTCATATTAATGGTATTCACTGCTTTCACTTTAATTTTCTTTGCTTCATAGATCGATTCAAGTGCTCGAGCGATCTCATACTTATTCGCACTTTTATCCACAATAAAGACATACTTAGGAGAGGTGCATTTTGCTAAGCATTTATTGCTAGTTGAGTGCTGCAACCTTTCTAGTACAGTTGTCTTTTCTGTGATGTGGCGGGACTTAATAACTTGGAACGGATTTCTGTTTTTCATTATTCTCCTCCCATTGCTCTAATAAGCTCTTTTTGTGCTGTGTCGATGACAACGATTTGCTGAGTACGCATCAGATCATATCCACTAACACTTCCAAACGGCATAAATCTAGCACCTGGAATATTGCGCATACTCAGGTAAAAGTTTGTTCGATTATCCTTGGTTTTTTCACCCTCGTCACATAGGAATAATACTTTCTTGTCTTTCAGTCCTGCGGTTATTAAAAACTTGCAGACTGATTTTGTCTTAGGTTCTTTTAAAGAGTTCAGTTTCAAGAGGCGCATACCTCCTTCTGTCACCTTTTGCGCTAAAAGGTAATGGATAGCAGCCCGTCTTTCTTTCCGGTTAATTTTAACGTGTTGATCAAATTTCGGTTTTGGCCCAAAGACAACGGCCCCTTTTCGGTATTGCGATGTCTTAATACACCCTTGTCTTGCACGTCCTGTCCCTTTTTGTGGGTGAGGCTTGGCATTTGATAGGGCAATTTCGGAGCGGCCTTTTGTATTGGCACTCCACTGTCTAGCATTATTCCGAATAGCAACCACATAATCTTTGATTACTTGCGGATTTACGGAAACCTCAAGAAGGTTTGCATCAATTGCAACTTCTTCAAGTTCTTTTCCTTCTAAATCATATTTTTTCAGTTTCACCGCGGCCATTCCCTATTTTTTTGAAGGTGTTTTCTTTACAGATTTCCGGACATAAAGAAGGCTGTTCTTTGCTCCCGGAACAGCCCCTTTGACTAAAATAATTTGTTTTTCGGAATCAATGCTGACAACCCTCAGGTTTTCAGTAGTGACCTTTTGCGATCCCATTTGCCCGGCTTTCTTAACTCCTGGCAAACTGCGACCTGGCGTACTACGCATCCCTGTCGATCCCGCAGCCCTATGAAACCCAGATCCATGTGATCCTGGCCCACCCGCAAAGTTGTGACGCTTAATAACCCCTTGAAAACCTTTACCTTTTGAGGTTCCGCAAACATCGACAAATTCTGTATCTGAGAAGTAATCAACTCCAATTTCTTGTCCAAGTTGGTATTCGTCGGCATTTTCAATACGTGATTCTAGTAGATGACGCCTTGGTTCCACTTTAGCTCTAGCAAAGTGACCAACTAAGGGTTTCGTTATATTTTTCTTTTTGTTCTCAGGAACTTTGATTGCTCCAAGCTGAACCGCTTGATATCCATCTCTTTCCATGCTTTTCACTTGGATGATGATATTGGGTTCCGCAGCAATCACCGTACAGACGATCAGATTTCCTGTTTCGTCGAAGACACGTGTCATTCCTTTCTTCTTGCCCATCAGCTTTAGTGACATATTTTTTCCTTTTCGAACTATGCTTTCGCTTATTTACACTATTCAGCAACAGCGGAGTCATCAAGATTGATACCACGCTATTTATGGCTAAAGCGAAAAGGTTATCAAATGAGGGATATATTATACAATGAAAATTTCTGGGAATTTAGTTCTTCATCTCAGTGAAAACTTTTCTTTCAATTTCTGGGTCGATTTTATCCTTAGTGATAAGAGCAATTGTGACCAGGGCCGCAAGGATTGAAAAAAAAATGGCTAAGGCCACCCATTCTCTAGTTAAGAGCAATAGACACTCCTCTTTGGAAGGTCCTTTATAATATTTTTATACCGAATTGGATCCATCTCATTGTACCCAGTAGCTATGAGCCCAAAGTAAAAACTTACAAAGTGGAGAAGTTTCATAAACTGGAGAGGGTAAGATTTACCATTCAAGCGGGTGATGAGACCAAGGGTTACCCAGCCTAAATAGGCTGTATGTGAGATAAGTTGATTATACTTTTTCTTATCTGCTTTCCCTCTCCAGATTAAGCTGAGGGTTCTCCCCTCTCTAAACACCGCTTCTTCATAGAGGATTATCCGGCTAATATAACAAATTCTTTGAAGAAATCCACTACATCTTGGAGAAAGAATTATAAACTTTCTTTCTGCACCCCAAATAAGAATTTCTGTTCCATTGGCAACCAAGGCAAGGGCCTCATAACGAAGCTTTAAGGTGTATTCACCTTTCTTAACTGTTTTGTAGAGCCTTTCCCCTTCTTTATAAAGGTAAGGGAAGCGCATCAACCCTATGAGGATATCAAAGAGAAAAAATGAGGTAATCCCTATATCTCCTTTCCATTTTTGAGGGTAGTGAGAGGACGATAGACTAGAGAGCATGCCATAATTTTTTTGAATCAAAGTCCAAAAAAAGCCCCTCGCATTTCTACGGAGGGCTTTATTAAATATTAAGCTGGTGATGCAGCAGCCACTTTCCCTGCTACTAGAGCAGTAGTACTCAAGATAATCGCAGCATTATAGGTCCAAGGTGCAGCACTTCCACCGACCCATGAGCCTAAGCCACCCATTCCATTTAGCCATGCAGAACATAGGCAAGCTGTTAGTGTAACGGCGGCTTCCACGTTTTTTCGTCTATCCCCCTTTCCATTTAGATCAGTATTATACTGCGCCCAAATAGTTTTTCCTGCAGAGACTATGCCGATAGTTGCGGAGTAGACCGAGCAGATATTTTTCACATGACCAAACTTTTTGGCATGTGGAGCAAGGATAACAACACCCCCAATTGCCCCTAACCATTTAAGGGTTGCGAAGCTATCACCAGCGCACTTTATCGTTGCATTGAAAATAGTAATACAGGTGTCTTTTTTGTTGTTCCCATCAAATTTTTTAACGGCAATGATTACTGCATCGATGTCTTCGAGTGCTTTTTTGCCATAATAAGCACCATCAATCCCTTTTGCCAGCACTCCAATAGGACCAATATTTAGGACCGAAAGATTTTCGATTCCATAGTCTTGAAGAGTATTGACCGCTCCATTAACGAGACGGAACCACTCCCGGGATTCAGGTAGCTGATTTAATCCATATTTTATTACATTTGTCATTATTTGACTCCCTTTTCCCTATTTGTTCACGTTACGTTTTTCTAATTGCTGGATTGTCGCACCATATAGAGCGTGCTGTATAAGCCCTGACGCAGTCATCGCTGTGGATAAGAATCCATAACAGTTTTCAGTATTGTTAATGGCAAATCGTGATACGCGCCCGATGAGCCCTTCATAATCAACCATGTTAAGCGCTCGTGTTGCGCCCATGAGTTTTGCACCAATGATAAGTGCAAAGAACACTAGGTCATAGTTTCGCGCACCTTGTGCCATAGATCTGTGCAATTTTAGATCTGCTACCTCAACAGAGTCTTTAACCTTAACCTTCCCATCAGAAGGAAAATCACCCTTATTAACATCTTTCTTATGGTCATAGATAGCGCGATTGGTATCAATAATATCAATGACAAACCCCACAGCACCAAGCCCTGCACCTATAGCGCGAACATTTGGACTAAAGCTCTTCTCTAGAGAACCAATCCGCTTAAAAGCTTCATGGACTAGTAAGACCGAAGAAATAGCTTTAAAAAGTGTTGAAATGGTCTTGTATGTCATCCAAATCTTACCACCGATATAAGGGTTGTCAGCTCTTGGGAAGTCTCCTTCTCTACGGACTCGAAGTTCATCAGAATCCTTTTCCTTACTTAAAACTGAAGCCCCATCTGAAAGGACAGAATAGGTTGAGTAAAGAGCTCTCGCTGCAGATGCAAAGTCATAAAATGCAAAATAGTTCATCGTACAGTTGCTAATCTTATCTAGCGATGGAAAGTTTTTAACATCTTTTCCTAGCTGATTAACTAGAAGCTTTCCAAGAAAGCATAGAGTCCCTGCAGTTAGAAGAAGATTTTGCATATTTGTAAAATAGTGATAGGTTGCTCTTGGTTTAGAGACTTGGGATGGTATAGCCATAAGTTAATTACTCTCAATTAAAGGATTTGACAGGATAGGAGATTTTAGTAGAATGTGAATAAAACGTAAAGATAAATTAATATTTTAATTTGGGTGCCCTGGAGAACCCTACTGCAAACTCTGCAATGGAAAGTCTTTTCTTTCCCTCAAGTTGCATTTCTAAAAGTGAAAGAGAACCATTTTTGCAGGCAATAATCCATTCACTTTTTGAAAAGGAAAGGGGCGATCCAGGCGATCCACTTTCATTTGTAATTTTACTTTTGAAAATTTTTAATCTTTTGAAATGGCCCCCTATTTCAACTTGGGTCCATGCCCCGGGGCGGGGGCTAAAGGCACGGATTTGGTTATGAATGGTTTCGGCATCTTGATCCCAGTCAATTTCAGCCATAGAAGGATCAATCTTTTGAACGTAGGTGGCTTCTTTGGGGTCTTGGGGCTTTTTTTGAGAATAATGATGAGAAAATTTACGGATGACGCGGAGGAGGGTTTCTGATCCGAGGGTACAAAGTTTCTCTTCGAGCTCTGCACAGTTCATCTCTTTTGAAATAGGAATCTTTTCCTGAGCGAGCATATCCCCAGCATCCATTTTTAAGACCATCTCGATAATGGTAACTCCTGATTCTTTAGCTCCATCGAGAAGGGCAAATTGTATGGGGGCTGCTCCCCGGCATTTGGGAAGAAGGGAGGCATGGAGGTTAATGCTTCCCTCTTTTGGAAGATCTAGGAGGTGCTGCTTCATGATCTCTCCATAAGCAACGACAATAAAGAGATCGGCACCATAACGTCGAAGTTCTTCTTCAAAGGCTGGGGTCGATGCTTTATCGGGTTGGTATAGGGGGATAGCTGGAAAATTTTTTGTAGCAAACTCTTTGACTGCTGAAAAGGCTGGCTTGCCACTTCTCCCTCTTGGCCTGTCAGGCTTGGTAACAATGGCTAGAACCTCTATACCATTTTCGATTAAATGTTTAAGTGTTTCGGCTGCGAAAGGGGGGGTTCCGAAATAAATGATTCTCATGAACCTACCCTCTATTAAAAGATTTATTCTTCAAGGAGGTCTTTAATGTCTGGAAACTCGTCTGCTGCTCCAATTGGCTGAAGACCAATGAGTCCCCTCTTAGAGGTTTTGCAGAAGTCAAGCCAATGTTTGATCACTGGGCTTTTTTCGATTTCATTTTCTACACGCTCCATAGCATCGCTAAATAGTATCCCTGAGCGGTAGGTGATTTTAAAGGCTTTAGTCAGTGATTTTCTAAGGTCGAGTGAGAAGTTGTGTCTTTTGAGACCAATAAGATTGAGCCCTGCAACACGGAAAGGGATTCCAGCTCCAAGTGTATAAGGAGGGATGTCGTTAGTAACGCGGCTGAGACCGCCAACCATTGCATAGGCACCAATCCTAACATATTGGTGAATGGGTGTCATCCCACCAATATTAGCATAGTCTTCAATCTCTACATGGCCGGCAAGCATCGCTCCATTAGCCATAATGACGTAATTGCCAATTTTGCAATGATGAGCGATATGACAATAGGCCATAATCAAGCAGCCATCACCAACTTCTACGGTTGATCCTTCCCCACAAGAGGAATTGATTGTCACAAATTCTCTGATTTCACAATTCTTTCCAATATTAACATAGGTTTTTTCCCCATGAAATTTTTTTGCTTGGGTCTTTGTCCCAATACTGGCTGAAGGATAAATAGTGGTCCCTTCGCCAATTGTAGTATATCCATCGATGTAAGTATGAGATTTAATAGTGACATTGTCACCAAGGGTGACATTCTTTTTGATAATGACATAGGGCTCAATTGTCACATTTTTTCCGAGTTTAGCCCCATCTTCGATAATTGCCGTGGAATGGATATTAGACATCGATGTATTTCCTAAATCTGTTCAAAACTTCTAAGAGCAAAGCCGATGACAGCTTCTGCCGCAAGCTCGCCATTGATCATTGCCTTTCCTTGAACTTTTCCTCCTTTGGAACTAAGATGAACCCCATGCACATGCATGGTAATCACATCTCCAGGAAGGGCTGGGCGGCGGAACTTCACATTATTTATACTTAGTAGAACCGCGGTTTTTTCAACAAATCCTTTTTGATAGATTAAGATTCCACCCGTTTGGGCTAGCGCTTCTAGAATGAGGACGCCAGGCATGATGGGAGCTTGTGGAAAATGCCCCTGAAAAAACTCCTCATTAATTGTTACACATTTTGTCGCAACAATGATGTTTTTCTCTAAATCAAGCTCGATCACTCGGTCCACTAATAAAAATGGATAACGGTGAGGGAGAATATCCCGAATTTGTTTGGTATTAAGAATGATTTTTTCTGCAGAAACCTCAGTTGGCATTAGCTGTCTCCATCGAAAAAATACTAACAAGCTCTTTTGCAAACGAAGTGTTTGAAAAATGTCCAGAACGGATCGCAATCACGTGAGCAATAAAAGATTGACCCACGAGGCAAAGATCTCCGATTAAATCTAGAATTTTGTGGCGAACCATTTCATCTTTGTAACGGACACCTTCTGGATTGAGGACTGTATCCCCTTTTATAATGACTGCATTATCAAGACGTCCCCCTTTGATATTCCCTTTCTCTATAAGTGGAATAACTTCTTCATATAGGGAGAATGTTCGCGCAGATGCGATTTCTGCTTTATAAATTTCTTCATCAACATGGACCGTGTAAAACTGCGATTTTAATAGCTCGCAGTTTGGATAGTTGAGGGTATAGCTAATCCTGAATTCCTCGGAAGGGAGGGCAACTAGGTGGACATCTCCTTTAGACCAAAAGATTGGCGCTTCAAGGTGATGGATTTTCTTAGTCTGGCTTTGTGTAAGAACTCCCCCTCTTTCAATAAGCTCAACAAAGGGCATCGAGCTTCCATCACAACTAGGGATTTCAGGTCCCTCGATCTCTATAAGAAGATTATCAATATCAAAGGCTTTGATGGCAGAGAGGATATGCTCAACTGTTTGAACTTGAACGTTTCCTGATCCAAGAATCGTACAACGAGGGGTTTCTTGAACATATTCAACAAGGGCAGGGAGTGTCGGTTTATCGGGAAGGTCTGTTCGTTGAAAAACAATCCCTGCTCCTTCAGGAGCTGGGCGGAGTTTGATCTCTGACTTCATTCCAGTAAAAAGCCCTGTTCCAGACATTGAAACTGCATTTTTAATTGAGCTTTGATGTTTTCTTGATGTAGAGAATTTGTCGCTTGGAGACATATTAAGCCCAATTTAAACTGTTGACGAATAGGTGGAAAATTATTTCCCCCCAGCTTAAGACAATGGCCGTTTTTCAGCAAGTGGATTCTCCTTTTTTACCGGAAAAGCACAGGTATACCTTGACCCCCTACACTTAAATCAGATTCCCTGTATAAGCAATAGAATGTTTGAAGCTTTGAAAAGTAAATTAGAAAGTTTAAAGAATATTTTAGAAAAATAACTTTA
>CBEWFH010000007.1:0-16315 GCA_965555895.1 uncultured Simkaniaceae bacterium | reverse complement strand
GATAGCACAAGAGATTAAATTCGAAGACTTCGTTAAGCTTCGAATGGTCTAGGAGAAGTGAAGGAAGTACATGGTTTGCTATGATTTTATGGATCTTACCCCCCGAGAACCTACCAGTGCCGGGCATAGCGCTTCATAATTATTCTCGTGGTTTTTTATGGGAATAATAAAATAATCTTTAGGTTATTTACGAGGATGAAACGTATCAAAGGCCTCAAAAAGACGCTTTTTAGAAAGATGAGTATATCGTTCTGTCGTTCCAATGTCCGCATGTCCGAGCATCTCTTGAATAACGCGGAGATCTGCGCCACGGTCCAAAAGGTGCGTTGCAAAAGAATGTCGAAGGGTATGAGGAGAAATCTCTTTTTCGATTCCCACCCTCTTCGCGTAATATTTCACCCGCTCCCAAAGATAAGTGCGGTTCAACCTTTTCCCCTTTTTTGAAATAAACAGTGGCCTTCTTTCACCCTTATCGTCCCGATAATTCCCCAAATAGTTATCAATTGCAGCAATGGCCTCCTCACCAATTGGAACAATCCGCTCCTTCCCTCCCTTTCCAATCACCCGAACAGTATTTTCACCCACATCATGGATATCTAAAGCGCACAGCTCACTCGCCCGAATCCCCGTAGCATATAAAGTTTCAAGGAGCGCCTTATCGCGCATCCCCTCCTCATCACCCACATCAGGAGCCCCAATGAGAGCTTCCACCTCTTCACATGTCAAAACCTCCGGGATCAGCTGCCACATCTTTGGGGAATCCAAAAGCTCTGTCGGATCCTTATCGATATACCCCTCCCGTCTCAAAAACCTGAAAAATACCCGAAGGGCCATCAGACTCCGATAGATCGAACTACTGGCGTATCCCTTTTTCTTGAGCTCTCCCATGTGAGTAACAACATCCTCTTCCGTTACTCCCTTTTTCACCCCACTACAAAAGCGACGGATATCCCCGCCATACGCTTCAATCGTATTGACAGAGAGCCCTTTTTCGGCACCAATATAAGATAAAAAATCACGAACATAAGTTTCCCACTGCATCCTCCACATATTGGACGATCATTTATCGATATGCAAGAAATTTGACTACTGAGATATAAAGTGTGGTAAAAATAAAAAAACAGACTATGGGACTTTCTCAACAGTCCCACTAAGCTAGCTTTTTCTTCTTAGGAACTTCTCGATGGGGAGCATCCCGAATTTGAATAGCCGGTAGCTCTCCACTTGTAATAAGTGTAGCCCGCAATTCCTACCCAGAGAGCTAACATCACCCCTCCAATAATAATAGGAGCTAATCCCCCAGAAAATAACATCCCAGTTCCAGCAATCATGATAAGAAGGATATTAGCAACAAAGAAAGCTATCTTATCCTTCTTATCCATTTCCCCTGCTTTAAGAGATTTGTAGAGGAAATAACCATCGATCGCAAGCATCCCAACAGAAGCAACAACCCAAACAACAGCAACAGCAATTGCTAGCCCTCCTCCAGTAGTAAAAGAACCAGCAACAAGAGCAAAAACATAAATAACACAGAGGCCGATAATCGCTGCATGGAGAAGGCGATTTTTTTTCATCTCTCCTTTTACCGTATCGATGATCCCTTGAGTCTCTTCGACTCCCTCTCCCTTCTCAAGCTGTGCTACTAAGTTTACCTTAGGATCCCTCTCAAGCTCTTGCCTTATAATGACTGTTGATTCCGAACCAGTTTTACGAGCCATCTGAGCATTTTTCTTAGCCTTAAAATTTACATACCGCTCCTTAAAGTGGCCGTAGAGTTTTCGAGCAGAAAAGTCATCCGGAGCAAGCTCCTTCGCTTCCTTAAAAAGAAACTGCAGCTCCTCTTTTGTATAAACTGAATCATCCACCTCTTTAAAGGGGAGTATCCTCCCCTCATGCCAAATCGCAGGGTCATCCTTGATTCCTTTTAAAAAAACCTTCCTTTCATCATCACTTCCACGGAGCTCATCCATCAAAGTATTCAGAGCAGCTTGAAGCTTTTTGGGAACTGTTTTTATCTTATCCATTGCTCCATTTAACTTAGATCCAAACTGGATATTCTTTGTTAAACTAATCACACTAGGGATCGCAAAGAGAACGTAGATTCCCGCAAAAAATGCCGAACCTGCAATTCCAAAGATCAACGCTGCTGTTCCCACAATTTTTGAAGAAGTATATGTCGCCGCAATTGAAAGGGCACGAAACGGAGTATAAGTTAGGCCACCCATCACCTCAACCGGACCGCGAGCAGTATTAATAGCTCCCATCACCTGCCCAGTCGTATCGCCCATCTTACTAGCTTTTTCATAGTCACTGTAACCCCGTTTTCCAGTAATAACACCAGTAAACAGACTAAAAATAGAGGTCAGCCCGAGCCCATGAAGCCCAACAGGATCAGGCTTGCCCATCACCGCATTTCCTAAACTAGAAACCATCCGTGGAGCAACTAAAAGATCACTACCAAAATAGACAATTTCACAAGTTTTCCATCTCCTCTCAGCCTCCATCGGAGCCTCAGCGATTGATTTCTCTCTAACCTGATCAACCTCCTTGAGAAGAGGCATAGAAAGAATCTCCCACCCGAAAGTGGCTTTTTGTCCCTCTCCCCTGTATTGCTGTATAGCAGCTACAGACGTCATAGTAACCTCCTAAAAGCGGAAAACCGCTCCATCATTATATATAAAAACTATTTAACTGTCAATGGATTAAAGAAATTTCTTTACGAAAGCATCTCGCAAAGTGAGACCAGAATGTCCCTTAAAACCTCAAGAGGGCGCTGCTCCGCATTAAAGGGGGCAATTAGCTTTTCATCATAGTGTTTTAAGACCGGAAAGGTTTCATTATCATAGATTTCCATCCGATTTTTTAAAACAGCCTCATCCTTATCGTCCTGCCGTTTCTCAATCAAAGCCCGACGCTTCAGCCGCTGAATCAAAACATCGTTATTTTTCGACTCCAAGAGAATGATCCTCTTCACCTCGATATACCTGTCCAAGATCTCAGCCTGTTTCACAGTCCGAGGGATCCCATCCAGCAAAAGGAGTTGCTCCTTCGGGAAATACCGATTCGTAGCAATAAGCCCCATCACGTAGTGGTGCCAAATATCAATCGTCACATTATCGGGTAAAAGCTGCCCCTTCCCCGCATAGCTATGGTAGAGCTTCCCCGCTGGGGACTCAGGAGAGAGCCCCCTAAAAGCATCCCCCGAAGAGAGATGAAAGTGGTTCCCCGCGCTGCTCAAGTACTTCCCCTGCGTCCCCTTTCCCGACCCCGGTGGGCCAAAAATCAAGACCGACTGAAACTTTTCCTCAATCTGAGGAATCATCCTCTCTTCCATAACACCTTAATAGACAATATTTTATACCATTGCCCCTATTTTCACCTTATCATACCCCAAATATATTTCCAGCATTACTCACATCTAACTAATAATCAATTACAAACAATTTAGTTAAAATTAATTACAAACTATGTTATAATTAAGTAAATATTAATAATAATTTCGTGGAAATATGGAAGACTCAACAAAAGCCACCAGCTTTAGAAGCCCTACTATAGGACAAGGCATAGTTGCAGAGGCGCAACAATCTGGCTCGCCTCCTAAGAGAGTCATAATCGGCGGCAAGCAGTACTACGTCATAAAAATATCTGGTGAAGATTTTGAAACCCCCAATTTAAACCGAGCAGAGTTAGATAAGATCAAAAAAATTGGAAATGTCCTCCTTAAGATACACAAAAGATACGCTGAAGCTAATGAACTAAAAGACCAAGAAATCGATTATATCGATAGCACTGGTGTCAAGTATCAGTCTGATACAAAGAGCGCTCCACAAGTTCCTCATCTACTAGTAAAAGCCTCCGAAGAATCAGAAGAGTACCTCAAAGCTACAGATGACCTCGAATGGCAAAAAGATGTTCTAGATTCCAGCGCTAATATACGAGATATGGATGATGACGATACGATCCAAACGGACAAGCTCCCACGATACCTACAAAAACACCTACAACCAAATATTGAAAAAAGGCAGAATGACTTTTCGGTTAAAGACATTAAAGAGGGTCTACTTAGTTTTACCAGACAAAAGATTATAGAGACTCTTGACATTTTCGCAAAGGTTAATAATCCAGGAAATCCAGATAACTATCGAAAAAAGATTGTTGATTGGGCTAATGGTTTCGACACTGTTGAAACCTTGATCGAGGGCTCAAATAGTTACCTCAATACTCACCTAACAGCGCAACATGTCTGGAAAACCATGCAAACCTTTTTCCAACCAGATCGGTACGTTTTTGTACCTGTTCATCCAAGAGATAGTTTTGACGACGATGAATTAATTTTATTATCCTCTGAAGAGGAATCAAGTGAAGAAGAATCTTCATCAGTTAGGAGAATGACACCAAAGAGGGAAAGATCACGCTCTAATTCATCAGTCATATTCACTCAAGAACTAACCTATCCATCACCAGTTAGTGAAAAACGATGCTCACCCTCTCTAACAGCAGACAAGCAGGAACGTTCTGCATCGTCTAGTGAAGAAGAACTCTCAGATGATGAAAGTTATATTTCTTTAACAGCTTATAGCTTCGATCAACCAGTAAGTACTAAGGAAAGGAGAAATCACAAAAGAGTACCATTCTCATCAAGGACAATACAGCAATCATCCTCACGTCAGTTTCAATCACGGATAAGTAGAAACTGGTGGGACACTCCAGAAGCAAAAGATAAAGAAGATGTATATAGAAAACTGCATTTTCTGGCTATGCAAGCCGATGATCATCAAGGGGTAAACTTAAGAGATAACAAAGAAACATGTAGACAAGCCGCTATCAAAATCAAAAGGTTTAATCAAAAAAATCTCACTCCTCAGGAACTAAGTGCTGTGAAATATGTAATTACACGCAGAGAAAAGAATTCTGAGTTCTCAAAACTCGTTTACGAAGAACGTTTTGATGCTGTTGTTGAACAGCTCGAGTCCTTAGTTAGACGCGGAATTTCCTCTTAAAATCGTTAATAACTCTGAGAGTTTCCACAAGAACATGACCCCTTAACATTTGGATTCGTCACCTTAAATCCAGAAACATTTGGATTCGTCACCTTAAATCCAGATCCCATGAGTCCTTCAAGATAGTCAATTTGACATCCCATTAGGCGGTGAAGCATCTTTTTATTCACATAAATATCTACTCCATGCGCATGAAAGATTTGATCATCCTCTTTTGCCTTATCGGAAAAATCGAGGGCATACTCAAAGCCCCCACAACCTCCAGGCTTGTCAGCAAAGCGGAGTCCCCATCCTTCCTTCTTATCCGCTGCAAGGATCTCTTTAAACTTCTTCGCAGCTCTTTCAGTCATTGATATTGTCGAATCATCGATCTCTTCTTCAATAAGATCATTTAGCCGCTTTAAGAGCCCTTCGATCTCTCCATCTCCAAACCCATGCCCCATCATTCCTACCTCTAAGGTCTCCCACGTTGCCGCCTGACACCCCACACAGTTAAGTCCGGCATTGGTGAGTTCCTGAGCAATCCGCTGGCTCCTCTCCGGATACCTAGATAAGATCTCATCGATCGTCATATCTCGGCTGAGTTTACTTTTAGTAGTCAATTTTCACCGTTCCTTGTTTGATTGTGCACTGGCAAGCAAGACGCTCATCATCTGAGTCCCCGAGAAAATCTAGCTCCTCCTGAGTCATCTCCGATAGGTTTTCTCCCCCATCCTTTACCTCAATGACACACGTTCCACATATACCCTCGGTGCAAGCAAAGGGAACACCTCCCTCTTCACAAGGGTCCTTAAGAGGAGACCCATCCTCAAGGTCTACCACTTCATCATCATTTAATACTAATTTTGCCACGACAGTTCCTTTGTTTTAACAACTCTTCTCTCTGCATGCATAAGGTGAGTTAACGTGCGATTAAACCCCATAAAGTGGAAAAAATCAAGCTTGAAAAACTGTTTTCTGGAAAAAAGAAAGAGAGGGCCCTGATAGGGCCCTCTCTTTACAGTCGAGAACTTATCAAAAAAGGATTAATATCCCCTTAAATATTCCTGTGGGAAGCTAGGGCTCCCCTCGGCTAGAAGTTCCTCTGCACTCGTCTTCAAAGTCTCAATCCCTTCAGGGAATCCAACCTCGATGAGGAGACCATTTAAATAGGTCAACTCAGCTTCTTGAAGGTCTACTTGACTCTCAAGCTTGGCGATATGCCTTTTCAGTTCTTCTGTATTAAGGTTTTTATCCATTTTAAAGCCTCCTGGGACTATTATTACTTATTAGTATACCCTCTATTATAAGCTCTTCCACTCTATATCTCAAATAAAACATCCCCATAGATAATAGTGTTTATTTGAACAGTCATATCTCTTTATTATATTTCATAACAAGCTAATAGTCAGTAGCATGGAAGCGATAACCGTAAATAGTTAGTTTACAAGCTCTTAAGATGTAATTAAATAGTAGTATAATGATTTTTATTAGTGATTGTGTTATAATATTTGTATTAAACCTAAAAAAACAAAACAAAACAAAAATAACTTATAATAAGGATGTTAAAAATGCAAGAAATAAAAAAAAGTTCAAGTAAACCAGATCTATCAAGACTAAGACAACATGATGAATCTCCTCAGACTTCACCAGCTCTTTTAAGAAGGAATAGTGTACTAAGCTTTCCTGAAGTAATCGTTGAGCAAGAAGGTAGAGGATCAATGTCACGTTCGTCAAGCTCTGAATCACTTATACCAATAGTAATCTCAAGATTTGCGATTACGACTGATAAAGAAAAATTAGATGCTGCACAAACATTTTTAACCACAGCAACGACCAATAGAGAAGCTCTTATGCAAGATTCTAAGGGGTCTATTGTTAAGACCATCCTATTCGGAATGGGATGGTTTTTCTCATTCGGTCAATTTGGAACGCAGTCTGCTGCTGAAAAGAATGCTGCTAAAAACCTTCTAACAAAGCCAACATACGAGCTTACAGAAGCTATTAAGTTCCTCTACGAAGTAAATACAAAGGTTTTACTACCCAACGATTACGCACCAATGACTTTTGAAAATCTTGGAAGGTACATTAGTGCTATTGCAGATAGCGAGCTCTTAAGAATAAATGGAAGTGGCGAACTAGTTGCAGTTCCTGTTGTCCTCCCGGATGCGAATGAAAGTCAAGTTTCGCAACTGCAAAAACAAGTACAACAGTTACAACTAGGAACTTTGGTTCGCGATTTTACGCCATCTTTCTTCCAAGTAGACAGTACTCATAGAACAGTAGTAAAAGGACCTCAAGCACTTTTAGAAGCTGCACAGAAAGCAATTGTAGCTTGGACTGGTGCTATCGACACTGTAAAAGGTGGATTAAATGATGCTCAATTCGAGGATCTAGTTGCACAAGCAACAAATAACGTTCTATCTGTAAACTTCCATGGATTAGGTAAAATTTCAGGAAATAATGTTGAATTCCTAGAAATAAACGCAGCAACAATTTGGGCCAAAAATAATATTGGTCAATTTAGCAAAGAAATTGCTGACAAGTTTATTGCTAGAGAGCTTGGTGGTAACCTTAATAGAGAGGCTATTGAGGAGCTTTCAAACGATATTGATACAAGAGCTCGCAGAATGAATCAGATTCTCGATGGAGACCTTGAACAGTATAAAAAAGAGATTATTCTAGAGTTGAATAATAATCCTGGTTTCGTTACTGCTCTACAAGAGAAGCAGGGTCAACTGAAGCAGGTTGTTGCTGATAATCAAAATCTTAGTCTTATCTCTGCGCCACAACTTGTAGCGATTCGAGGAGCCTTTCAAAATGTCCAAGGTGTTGAGAAAGCTATTCCTACATCTACTATTAAAGGTGAAGCTGCAGCCATTGCAGCTATTAATATAGTTAATACCAGACTAGCTCAGGTAACACTGTTAGATCCTGCTTTAGCAGAAAACCTTCAAAAAACTGTTGATACTACTGTTGAAAACATTCAGTTTGCCAAAAAAGCACTCGAAGCACTGCTTATTGATAATGCTGATGTCATTGCAGAAGGTCAAGAAAAAGCTGAAGATGCTCTTCTTGATTTAACCATTCTAAACCAGCTCGTCTCTCGAAAAGATCTACTCGTTAATATAGGAGAGACTAATAAGGAAATTAAAGGGCTGGATACAGCTGGTGTTGCAACCATTCTCCAAGATGAGCTCCTAGATATTCTTGACGGGTTAGCTGGAGCTAAAGGAGCTAACGACAGTTCGCCAACTCTACTTCTCCAAGTCTTACTAAGACTAGGAGAAAATGGCTTAGCAGCTGTAATAGGTCAAAATCTTTCTTTTGATTTTGATAACATATTCGCCAAAGCTGCCGAAACTGATCTTGAAAGTGCTAAAGTAGAGATGTTTACCTTTAATGATGAGAATAAAGATGCTCTTGATGTTCTTGCAGATTTGCGCGGCGCAATTAAAGACCAATTGGATTCCAAAGCCGTGCAAAAGCAAAGGCAAGTTGAACAAGATAGAGCAAATAAAGATTTACCTTTTGTTCCTGTTCCTGTTTCACAATCACTACTTGAAGAAGCTAAAAATAATTATGAAAAGGCTATGGAACGTGATGATATTCGATTTGCATCTAATGAATTGAGTGACTGAGATACTCTTTAGCCTGCCACTTCGGCACCAACTCAAGATACAGGAGTCGTAGCTAGAATAGGTGGATTTTTTAGAAATCTGTTTGGTAGTAGTACACCTGCGAGGGAGCAGACTTCTTCTCTACAACACCGAGTTAGTTTTAGTTACGGTGAACTGTCGGGCTCGTCTAAAAAAGAAGATTAATAATTGTTAGAGGGACTTTTTAAGTCCTGATAACTCTAGAAAGGCCTCCGCGGGTAACCGCAGGGGCTTTTTTGTTGTGTCGTCAAAGAATCCTTGTTGAAAGGATTATGGAAACATGAATTCTTTGAGATACTATCTAAGAATGGATCGGTTTGTCGGTGAGTGCTAGGGCGGCTTCTTTGAGGGCTTCGGAGAGGGTGGGATGGGCGTGGCAGGTGTGGGCAAGGTCTAGTGCGGTGGCTTTGACTTGGATGGCGAGGGTTGCTTCGGCGATGAGCTCGCCGGCATGGGCTGAGATGATATGGGCGCCGAGGAGGGTGTTTGTTTGGGCATGAGCAATGAGTTTGACGAGGCCGAACTCTTCTCCGGAGCAGCGGGCGAGAGAGTTGGCTTTAAAGGGGAACTGGCCGGTTTTTATGGGGATATTAAGGGCTTTTGCTTCGGGTTCTGTGAGGCCAACAGTCCCTACTTCTGGGTGTGTATAGACGATGCTAGGGATGGCTATATATTCGATATGGGGCGTTTTGTTAGCGATAAGCTCGGAGACGGCATATCCTTCTTCGGAGGCTTTATGGGCGAGCATGGGGCCATCTACGATATCTCCGATGGCATAGATGTGGGGATGGGGGGTGCGGAAGTTGTTATCGATGGGGATGAACCCTTTTTTGTCAGGGGTGATGTTGATGTTATCGAGGCCAAGGTTTTGGGTGTAGGGGCGGCGGCCGATGGCTAGGAGGACGAGGTCTGCAGAGAGGGGCTCTTTTCCTTCGATGGTGAGGTTGACTCCTTGGGGTGTGACTTCTGCGGCGGAGACTTTGGAGGAGAGCTGAAAGGTGAGCCCTTGTTTGGTGAGGGTTTGCTGGAGAGCTTTTGAGAGGGTGGGGTCTAGGATGGGACAGATTTTGTCGAGAAATTCTACAAAGTGGACTTCTGTCCCAAGGCGCATGTAGACGGAGCCGAGCTCAACGCCGATAATGCCGGCACCGACGACGATCATTTTTTTAGGGATTTTTTTTAGGGCTAGGGCCCCTGTTGAGGAGAGGACTTTCTCTTCGTCAAAGGAAAGGAATGGGAGTGGTGTGGGCTCGGACCCTGTGGCAAGGATGAAGTTTTTGGAGGTGTATTCTTTATCGTCGACTTGGATGGTGTGGGGATCTTTGAAGGTGGCGGTGCCTGTGATGGTGGTGATCTTGTTTTTCTTAAAGAGGGCGCTAATTCCAAGGTTAAAACCGGCGACGACTTCTCCTTTCCGTTTCATCATTTGGGAGAAGTTGATTGTTGGGTTTGCTTCGATGCCGTGGGTTTTTCCGTTGTGGATAAGATCAGCATACATTTCGGTGGACTGAAGGAGACATTTTGAGGGGATGCAACCAACGTTTAGGCAGGCCCCTCCAAGGGTTTTATCTTTTTCGACGCAGGCAGTTTTTAGCCCTAGCTGAGCGGCGCGGATGGCTGCGACGTATCCTCCCGGACCCGATCCAATGACAATAACATCAAAGGACTCAGCCATCAGTTTCTCCTAGGAGAAGTCTTTCTGGTTTTTCGAGGAGTTCTTTGACCCGAACGAGGAAAGAAACGGCTTCTTTGCCATCGATAATACGGTGGTCGTAGCTAAGGGCTAGATACATGATGGGGCGGATCTCTATTTTGTTATCGATAACAACGGGACGTTTGACGATGTTGTGCATCCCAAGGATGGCACTTTGTAGGGGGTTGATAATGGGGGTGGAGAGCATGGAACCAAAGACTCCCCCGTTGGTAATGGTAAAGGTTCCTCCTTGAAGATCTTCGATGGAGATTTTCCCATCGCGAGCTTTTTGTGCAAATTCTTGGATCCCTTTTTCAACGCCTGCAAAGGTGAGTTTTTCAGCATTTTTTAGAACGGGGACCATGAGTCCTTTAGGGGTCGATACGGAGATGCTAATGTGACACCCACTGTTATAGACGATTTCATCGCCATCGATATAGCCGTTGACATCGGCAAATTCTTTGAGGGCGGCGCAGCATGCTTCTACAAAAAAGGACATGAAGCCGAGTTTAACATCGTGCTTTTTAAGGAAGGCATCTTTTTCGCGGGAGCGGATTTCCATGACGGCAGACATATCCACTTCGTTGAAGGTGGTAAGCATGGCTGTGTTGTTTTTTACTTCGACGAGCCTTTTTGCAATGGTGCGGCGGAGACCAGACATTCTCTTGCGGGTTTGTCCTTCTTTAGAGGGAGGGGGCAAGGCTTTCTTTTCTGTAGGAGGAGGTGTTGGCGTTTCAGAAAGTGAAGCGATGTATGATTCGGGAGAATTGCGAGTTCCTCCACTTTGAGCTTTAGGAGTTGGGGGCTGTAGTGCGGGTTCTTCTTTTTTTGTTGGTGGTAGGGACTGAGTTTCCCCTTTTCCTTCGGTATCGACAGCACCGATCACTTGATTGGGCTTGACGATATCATCAACGGAGACGGTATGGTTTAGGATCCCTGCTTCGGGAGCGTAGAGGACTTGGTTGACTTTGTCGGTTTCAAGCTCGAGGATTTCCTCATCTTTATTTACAAAGGATCCTGACTCTTTCATGATGGCAGCAACGGTTGCTTCGGTGACCGATTCTCCGGCGGGTGGAACCTTTATTTCTACTTTCATTGAAGTGCCTCTTTCAGAAATTGAGCTAATTCTTTTTTATGAAGGACCCCAGATCCTGCTGCTGGTGATGCACTTCTTTCTCTTCCGACATACCTTAATGTAAGTTTTTCTGGAAGGAGGTTTTGTAGTGGGGTCCGGATATAGGAATAGGCTCCCATATTTTCATGTTCTTCTTGGACCCAAAAACACTCTTCGATTTCTTTGTAGGTTGCTACGGCCTTTTTGATCTTCTCTTCGTGCAAGGGATAGAGTTGCTCGATCCGTACTATGGCGATATCTTCCCGTTTTCGGTTTTCGATAAGATCGTAATAAACTTTTCCACTGCAAAAGATGAGCCGTTTTGCATTTTTTGGTGGGGTGGGGTCGTCCAAAACTTCTTCGAATTGTCCACTTGCGAAAGTTTCTGGAGCGCTAAGTGATGGGGGAAAGCGGAGGAGGGCTTTTGGTGTAAAGATGATGAGGGGCTTTTTAAATTCGCTGATCCCCTGTCTGCGGAAGGCGTGGTAGAGCTGCGCTGGGTTTGAGGGGTTAATGATAGTAAGGCTATCGTTTCCGGCGAGTTGGAGGAACCTCTCGATCCGCCCGGATGAGTGTTCAGGGCCTTGCCCTTCGTATCCATGGGGAAGAAGGAGGGTGAGAGATGATAGGCGGTTCCATTTTTGCTCTGCTGAAACGATAAATTGATCGATAACGATTTGTGCGCCGTTGCCAAAATCTCCAAACTGCCCTTCCCACATGATGAGTGCTTTTTGGTAGGCGAGGCTATACCCATATTCAAATCCCATGACGGCGTACTCAGAAAGAGGGGAGTTGTAGACATCAAAGGAGGCTTGAGACTCACCTAAATGAGAGAGAGGGTAGTACCGTTTTGTATTTTCTTGATCGACGAGAATAGCGTGGCGATGGGAAAAGGTTCCTCGCCCACTATCTTGCCCAGATAGGCGGACGTGGACCCCTTCCATTAAAAGAGAGGCATAAGCTAAGTGTTCGGCCATTCCCCAATCAATAACAGGGGCTTTGGGATCTCCTGTCATCATTTTTAATCGATCTTCTAAAAGACGTTTTAATTTGGGGTTAATATTAAAGCCTTCTGGAACGGCTGTGAATATTTTGGCGTATTCTATCACCTTCTCTAAGGGAAGCGTTGTATTGACAGGGTCTAATAAGGAAAATGGTTTTTCCCGTACTTTGTTTAATTCACTTTTTTTTACTCTTTCGTGGGTTTCAGTAAGGGCTTTTTCGAGAGAATCTTTAAAGGTGTTTTCGAGGTTGTCTCCCTCTTTATTTGAGAGACTCCCCTCTTTTATGAGAGCATCGCGATAGATGTTTCGGGCATTTTGTTTTTGTTTTATAATCTTATAAACCTGGGGTTGGGTAAAAATGGGTTCATCGGATTCGTTATGCCCATATTTCCTGTGGCAGTTAAGCTCAAGAAAGACGTCGCACCCAAATTTTTGTCTTGTTTGTAAGGCTAGTTTTGCAGCAGCAATGGCCCTCTCGGGATCCTCACCATTGACATGGAAAACAGGGGCGCCAAAAGATTTAGCTATATCGGTGCAGTAACGAGTTGATTTTGTCTCTTTTGGATTTGCGGTAAAACCTACTTGGTTGTTGATAACGATATGGACCGTTCCTCCAGTTTGATAGCCGGTAAGCTTGGAGAGCTGCAAGGTTTCATAAACAACCCCTTGCCCTGCAACTGCGGCATCTCCATGGATGAGAACAGGGATAATAGAGTTTGTCTTTCCCCCGGCAAGCAGTTCTTGTTTTGCTCGGGTTTTTCCTTCCACGACAGGATCAACAGCTTCAAGGTGGCTGGGGTTTGCGCAGAGGGCAACATGGACATTTTTACCATGCTTAGTAGGGATATCGGCAGAGTATCCTTTGTGATATTTCACATCCCCTGATCTCTCAAAGGTATCGGGAACATAGGAACTTTCAAATTCATAGAAGATATCGGCATAACTTTTTCCGAGGATATTCGCGAGAACATTGAGACGACCCCGGTGAGCCATTCCAAGGACAATTTGCTCTACCCCCTCGTTTGACCCTTCTTGGATGATCTCCATCATCATGGGGATGAGGGTTTCCCCTCCCTCTAGAGAGAACCGTTTTTGCCCCGGGTACTTCATATGGATGAACGATTCCATAATTTCTGACTTGTTCAGAGAGTCTAGGGTCTCCATCTTCTCTTCTTTACTTAAGGGAAAGTTAAAGTAGTGCTCGATCCTCTCCTGAAAGAATTTTTCCATCTCATTTGTTTGCATCCCCATATATTCAAAACCAACAGTGCCGCAGTAGGTCTTTTGGAGAGCATCGATGATAACACTTAATGGGGCAGATCCTTCCTTAAGAAATCCACAGGTAGGGAAGGGATGGCTTAGCTCTTCTTCTTTAAACCCTAAGTTTTCGAGCTTTAGCTCTTCTATCTCCTCAGGTTTTATAGGTTGAGGGTCGATCGGATTGAAATGGGCCCCCTTGTGGCCAAAGGTCCGGTAGGCTTCAATAAGACGAAAGACACGGAGATCGGGACTGGAGCAAGTGACAGTGCCCACCCCTTTTAAAGAGGCACCTAAGGCCATCCCCTCAAAGAAATGCTGCCAACATTGCTCAACGCTCGATGGATTTTCTAAATACTGAGAGTAAAGGTGTTCGATATAGGTAATATTTGCAAGATTTGCAAAATCGCCACGATGATCCATAAAATCCTCCCCCTAATTTTTCCTATAACACCTCCCAATTTTCCCAAAAAGAAAAAAACTATATATCTATTAAGAACTAGACCCTTTCCATAAAATGATAAATCGATTATATTCCGCCACTATGAAAAGTGAGCGTTTAAAGAAGCTAGAGCTAGAACTTCAAGACTTAAAGCAGTGGCTCAACCTTGCCCTCGTCCCTAAGAAGGACATTGAGAAACATAAGATAGAGATCGAATCTCTCGAAAAGCGGGTTGAAGATGAGAAACACCGTCTCCAGTCCCTTAAAGAGCATGGGGATAACGATGAGTATACAACTCCTAAGCGTAATACTGCAAACAGAGCGGCCTATCAAGAGCCTCATACCCTTCCGGGTGTAAATGTCGAGGAGGGTTCAGGGATGACCGATGCTGGTCTCGACAATGAATCCCCCACTACCTATGAAACCGAGAGTGGAACCGTTGCTGACGATGAAGATGGTGCAACCACTGTTGCTGATGAAGATGAAGAAGATCCATTTAGCGATAAAAATCGGTGGCGCCGCGGAATCCTTGAAGATCCCGATACCGACTCGTGGTAAGTCCCATTTCTCTATACCTTCATTTTCCCTTTTGCACCCGCAAATGCCCTTATTGTCATTTTTATGTTATCCCCGACCGTAATCATGAGCCCTTTTTAAAGGCTCTCCTAAAAGAATGGAAACTCCGCCTCTATCAAATTAAAGATAAAGAGATTGTCTCCCTCTATTTTGGTGGGGGAACCCCTACCCTTTTTCCAGAGGGAATCGAAGCCATTCTGCAGGAGATTTCAGCTCTAGAAATCACCGTTGAAGCAAACCCAGAAGATGTCTCCCCCGAGCTGATGGAAAAACTCCATCGCCTCGGTGTTAACCGCGTTAGCATCGGCGTTCAATCTCTCAACAACACTCTCCTTAAACACCTTGGAAGGACCCATACCGCACAAAAGGCAATCGAGGCGGTCGAAATCACCCGCGCCGCAGGGATTGATAACATCACTATCGACTTAATGTATGAGCTCCCCCATCAAACCCTCGATACTTGGAAAGAAACCGTTGATCAAGCATGTGCCCTCCCTATCACCCACCTATCACTCTACAATCTGACCTTCGAACCACACACTGTTTTCCAAAAGAAAGAAAAAAAGTTCCGTCCCCACCTTCCTGATGATGAAACAGCGGCTGAAATGTTAAACTACGCCTGCATACAATTTGAGAAATCAGGGCTCAAGCGGTATGAAATCTCAGCCTTTGCTAGAGACGGAAAAATCTCCATCCATAACACCGGTTACTGGACCGGCCGTCCCTTTATCGGATATGGCCCTTCTGCCTTTAGCTTTTGGGAAGGAAAGCGATTTCGCAACATCTGCCATATGAATAAGTACATCAAATCCCTTGAAGAAGGAACCTTCCCTATCGACTTTGAAGAGGAACTTTCTCCCCTTCGGAGCCTCCATGAAAGAATCGCCATCGGCCTCCGCCTCAAGGGTGGAATTCCACTTATAAATCTCCCCGTTTCAACAGAAGCTCTTTTAAAAGAGCTCGATCAAGAGGGATGGATTAAATATGATAAAAATCACGCTAGATTGACAGATCAAGGAACCCTCTTTTACGACACCGTCGCCGAAAAAATTATTTTATAGCCACATGACCTGCTCGCTAAATTATATTAAAATTATATAAGCATCTTATAGTAAATATATTAAATTATTTATGTGATTTATTTATAAAAAGTAGTATAATAGTAGTATTTTTTAATAACTAATTGGTTACTATGGAAATAGTATCAAATGCACATGAAGGTTATATTAAAACTATGGGGCTATTTAGCCCAGCTCTTGATTTCACAGCAAAAAGGCTGCTTCAGCTCATGCATGGTGTCTTTAGTCATCTTTTGGCCCTAAAATCACACAAACTGCCCCTTGCCAAGCAATGGGAAAGTGGCTTAATGGGGCTTTCACGCCTTTCGGCACTGGTAGGTTCGCGGGGAGTAAAATCCATAAAATCAAAGCAAACTATGTACTTCCTTCACTCCTCCTAGACCATTCGAAGCTTAACGAAGTCTTCGAATTTAATCTCTTGTGCTATCCATCCTATAGATTGCGCCGGAGTCTTTCTGTGAAAGAAGTGAGGGCGAATCCAGTTATAGACAAAGCGCTGAGCACCTAAAGCT
>CBEWFH010000006.1:0-17104 GCA_965555895.1 uncultured Simkaniaceae bacterium | reverse complement strand
GAGACGAACTTTTACTTTGCAACGCCATATCAGACGAAGTATCAGGAGATAGCTTAAAGGAGATTGAGAATTTGCTTAACAATAGGGCTAGAAAAGTGTTAGACTTTTCGACACCAGAGGAGGTCTTTAATCATCTCTGTAGGGAGGCTTCAAATGTTGCACTTCGGAGTTGAAAGGGCGTTGCATTAAAATCGAAATTTTAAAGAATAGGTACCCTATGGAACGTAAAAAGTTAGTTATTATCGGATCGGGTCCGGCTGGATTTACTGCAGCTATCTATGCAGCTCGTGCCAATTTGTCCCCCCTTATGTATGAAGGTTTTTTTAGTGGCCCCTCTGGCGGGCAGCTGATGACAACGACTGAGGTGGAAAATTTTCCTGGATTTCCAAGTGGGGTCACTGGCCCAGAGCTGATGGATGCGATGAAGCAGCAGGCGCAGCGATTTGGAACAGATATTCTCACTGAAGATGTCGACGAAGTCGACTTAAGTCAGCGTCCTTTTAAAGTAAAAGGGGGGAAAACAACCGTCTTAGCTGATAGCATTATCATTGCAACGGGGGCAACGGCAAAGAGACTTGATATCCCTGGAACGGGTGATGGAGAGTTTTGGCAAAAAGGGGTGACTGCTTGCGCTGTATGCGATGGAGCTATGCCTATTTTCCGCGATAAAGAACTTTATGTGATTGGGGGTGGAGATACAGCTGTTGAAGAGGCAATATTTCTAACAAAGTATGGGAGCAAAGTTTATATCGTCCATCGAAGAGATGAACTTCGCGCTTCGAAGATTATGGCAAAGCATGCTATGGAGCACCCTAAAATTGAAATCTTGTGGAACCATGTCCTTACTAAAGTTGATGGATCCAATATTGTCGAAAGTGTGATTACTCAAGATGTAAATACAAAGAAAGAGGAAAAAAAGGATGCGGCAGGAGTCTTCTTTGCAATCGGCCATAATCCCAATACCGCTTTTTTAAAGGGGCAACTGAAAACCGATGATCATGGTTATCTTCTAGTTAAAGAGGGGTCGACTTATACAGCTATTGATGGAGTATTTGCTGCAGGAGATGTCCAAGATAAGGTCTATAGGCAAGCTGTTTCTGCTGCTGGATCGGGATGTATGGCAGCCCTTGATGCTGAGCGGTGGCTAACAGCAAATGGGCTATCATGAAGTGGCTCTTTTTCTTATTTTCCCCCTTAGCTCTATTTGGTTTTGTCATTGAGCCCTGGTACAGAGAGATTGCAGAGTTTCAATTCCGCCCCGCGTATTCATACCGCTACTATCCTTCAGTCAGCCAGGGAAGAAATTCTTCATCTTACCATTCACATGATCACATGATCGACCTCAATCTAGGGGTTCAGTTTTGGCCAAATTGGGACTTTCAACTTGAGTCAGACTTTTCCCACACACGGAGATTAAACTGGGGAACCCAGCGATTTGGGTTGCAGATTCGTTATCTTCTTCTAGATGATGTGACAGGAGATCCTGTTAGTCTCAGTCTAAACCTACAAAGCTACTTTGTTCCAACAAGGAACATGCGTGACGTTAGTTCTCCTTACCATGCGCAAGGGAACATCGAACTTGGCGCTGCCATTGGTAAAGAGATCGACAAAACCTACAATTGGCTCTTTCGTTTTTGGGGAGTTCTTGGAGTGGGAACGGCCAATCGAGGTTATCCCTGGGCCCGCCCTTTACTTGCTGTAGAGATGAAATTCCAGGAAAGGCATAAGCTCAAAATTTTTTCAGAAGGTTATGTTGGCTTTGGTCACCACCACAGAGTGAATATCGACCACTTTAACGGCTATAGCAAAATTGCACACCGATCGGTTGATCTTGGCCTTAATTATACCTATCTTTTCAAAATCTGGGGATCATTAGGGGTTCAATATGCATATAGAGTCTATGCTCACAGCTTCCCGCAGAATGCCAGCACCTTTAGAGTCGAGTATCGACTCCCATTTTCACTATTCTAGCCAGAGGGCGACAGCATTCGCGTATTCTTTGCAGTGACTAATTGAAAGGATAATGTGAGGACTGTTGAAGGTTTCGTTGAAGGAGTCGGAGAGTTCGACGAAGGGGCGCCCTAGCTCATCATTGAGAATTTCAATATCAAGGAAGGAGATCGAGGCTCCAAAGCCGGTTCCCATTGCCTTGGTGATGGCTTCTTTTGCTGCAAAACGGCCTGCAAAAAGAGTTGCCGGATCCTTATGGGCAAGACAGTATGCTAGCTCGCCATCATTAAAGAATTTTTTGTAGAAATTGGGGCCATGCTTTTCGATCGTCTTCCTAATACGACCGATCTCTAGAATATCATTGCCTATTCCTTTAATCACTATTCGTCATCATCCTCATTGATATCGCCTTCGAAGTACTCATCATGTTTTGTGCCATCCTCATCAGTTTCATCGAGGGCAGCTTCGGAGGTGTTACAGAAGATCATTCTACCAGAAGAGGTATGTTTTACGGAAAGAACTTGTGCATCGATCACATCGCCAATAAAGTTCCCTCCTCCATTGATAACAACCATCGTTCCATCATCGAGATAACCTACTCCTTGACGAGGTTCTTTTCCATAACGTTGTACTTTGATTTTGATCACTTCTCCTGTTTCCATGAGCGGTTTAAGAGCGTTGGAAAGAGAGTGTAGATTGATGATTTGAACCCCTTCGATCGAAGACATTTGAACGCGGCTGATGTCTGCGGTGAGTACATTGGCATCGATTAGACGAGCCAAGCGGATAAATTTACTAGTGGTATCTTTGACTTCTGGGAAGTCGGTGTCGTTGAAGCGGAGCCCTAAGTTTCCGATCTGCTCCATTTTTTTAATCACTTCTAGACAGCGGCGCGCTTTAGACTTAGTTGCATCATCTCCTGTTTCGGTTTGAGCATAGAGCTCTTTAATGATAAAGCGTGGGATTACTAAGTGTTGGTCAATAACTCCCGTTGAGCAGAGGTCAATGATTCGGGCGTCAGAGAGGATCGAAGAGTCGATTAAAAGATCACGTTTTTTCTGCGCAGTCGGAGCAAATTTCACAAAGGGGATGCTGATATAGAGTTCATCAGAAGCTCTGAGAGTCATAATAGAACCGAGGTAAGTACCGAAGAGGAAGAGGGCAATTTTTATTATTTCAAGAGCTTGAGGAGACATAACAAGGGAAATAGAGCTTAAATCGAGAATCACATCGAAGATAAGGACTAAGGCCTGTCCCATTAAATAACCAATAAAGAGACCGACAACAGCAATATTAAAGGAACGGAGGCTAAATTTTCTAAATAGAGTATCGAAGCCAATCAAAAGTAAACTAAAAACAAAACCAATTAAAATCCCGATAAGGGCGTTGGTTACCAAAAGTCCTTCAGGACGAGACACCATATAAGTTGTCATAAAAAAAATAGATATTATAGTAAAAAAGATTCTGATAAAAGCTAACGAGACGTTCATATGACAAAAACTCCTACGGGAATTGTAAATATTTATTAACTTATTTATTCTTATACCAAGACAAGACTTTTTTTAAAGGATTTTTATCCACCTAAAGACACGCAATGCCATTCTTCTATCTGGACTCCTATGGATGGGGATTGGAATTCTCCTTCTCACAAAGGGAATTCGATACCTCGTTGAAGGAGGAAATGCCGTGATCAATGGGACGCAGCATGGATTTTCTTTGATAGGAAAAATCAGCCAATTTACTAAGAGCCCCGAGCAAGCGGCTTTGATATTAATCTGCGCGGCATTACTCGTTGGCTTTTTCAAGGGACGGGTTGTCTTTAAAAGGACGGTCAACCGCGTTGTGGATCGAATCCGCTCTCTGCCCTCTCCAGCTAATTTAAAGTCTATCTATTCCAAAGGGTATATCTTTCTCATCGGTGGAATGATGCTTCTGGGAATGTCTTTTAAGTTTCTCCCACTCCCTCTCGATGTGAAAGGGTTTATAGACTTTGCCATTGGATCGGCGCTTATTAACGGGGCAATGCTCTACTACCGCGCCGCTTTTACCAAAACGCAAAGCAAAGCTGCAGCCTAGAAACCTTTAGGGGCCTGTCGGAAAAGTCCCTTTAGGTACACTACCTAGTTTTATTTGTGGTATTCTGTCCCTTTTTCAATTTGGACGGCGCGATAAACCTGCTCTAGGAAGAGGAGACGGGTCATTTGGTGGGTGAAGGTGAGCTTGGAAAGGCTGATAAGGTGGCTCGCTCCTTGAAGGACTTTTTGGGAAAGACCTTCAGGGGCACCGATAACAAAGGTGAGGCGGCAGCCGCGGGCTTCCCACTCATTATGGAGAAATTTTGAGAATTCAGGTGATGTGAAGGTGTTTCCTTCCGGGTGGAGGCAAATGTAAGGAGTATCGGGAGGGATTTCTTTGAGGATCCACTGAATGGAAACAGAGCCAGTTAGTCTTTTTTCATATTCTGCAAGAGCTTCTCCTAGCCACCGTTCTTTCATTTTCCCTGGTGAAATTATTTTTATTTTTAACATTTTTTTTTCTATATTTGGTATGATAATACCTGATATTAGGATGGAGAAGCAATGGTTGGTTACCTTTTTTGGGATCCGAACCCCACAGCATTTACAATTCCCTTTATAGACCGCCCAATCGCTTGGTACGGAATTATCTTTGCCCTGGGATTCTTTCTAGGGTTTTACCTCCTCCTACCGCTATTTAAGAGGTATGCGCGAACTTGCACCGATTGGTCTGAAGAGGTTTTGAAGAAAAAAGCCCTACTCTTTTCTGAGAGGCTGACCGTTTATGTAATTATTGCAACGGTTTTGGGGGCACGCCTCGGCCACATCCTTTTTTATGAGAAGCTTGGCGATTACTTAGCCCACCCCCTTGAGATCCTTAAAACATGGGAAGGGGGACTCGCTAGTCATGGAGGGATAATTGGAATCTTAATTGGGATTAACCTCTTCTATTTTAGGAGCCGCAGAGATTTTCCTATCCTTTCGATTAGGCGGATAATCGATCTTCTTATTGTACCAGCATTATTTGTGGGAACGCTTATCCGTTTGGGAAATTTTGTGAATCAGGAGGTTCTAGGAGTAGCAACAACTGTTTCTTGGGCAATTATCTTTGGCCACCCGATTGATGGGAGCTACCCAGTGCCACGCCATGCCGCGCAGCTATATGAAGCCCTTTTTTACTTCTTTTCATTTTTAAGCTTTTGGGCTTTTTTCCCAAGGTTTCTCTATCCAGCAGGACGTCTTTCGGGGCTCTTTTTTATCACAACTTTTACGTTTCGATTTTTCATTGAATTTATAAAGGAAGAGCAGAGCCATCTCTTAGGTCAAAATTTATTGACGATGGGGCAGTGGCTATCGATTCCTATGATCCTTTTCGGGGCGTTTCTTATGATACGCTTTCGTAGGGAGCAAGAGGGATCAGTTGATCAGAAAGCTTAGAGAGCGTCTCATTAAGCTTTTCTTTTGACCACTCGGGATGACGATTTCTAAGGAGAGTGTGGTGCCAAAGGAGAAACCGCTCATAAGTAGAAGCACTTCCCTCTGAAAGGAATGTATACCAATGATACTTGTAGAGAATCCAGAGGCGACTTTTTAGCTCTTCTTGGAAAGAGGAAAGGAGAGGATAGCTCTTTAGAGAAACTTCTTCTATCTTAGCTATAAACCTTTCATGATCTGCGCTAAGTTCCTCGAGATTTTGATCCTTCCACCCTTTTTCAAGAAGAATTAAAAGGGGTGTTTTGGGATCGAAATGGATACTGCGAATCAGCATATCGTTTTGAGCAACCCAACTATCTACTTTGCTCTCAAGTTTTTCTTGATCGATGGGAGTAGAGAGAATCTTCTTAAAAAATTGGAGAGCATTACTAATGATCATCCTGAAAGATTGTTTGGGGTTATCGATAAGGACATTTCCAAGCTCTCTTTCAAGTAGACGATGGATATCGGGTGGAGTATGAGAGAGGAGATCCCCTTCCTCTTCGATAATCTTCCAGATCAAAAGCTCAAACTGCTCCATTTGCATCGGAGATAATTTGGGGAGAGACTGCCCCTTTTGATAAGCTATTACGATAGCCTCTTCCTCTTCCTCACCATAGACTTTTTCTTCATCCATAATATGGATTTCCGCATTGATAAATACAAAGAGAGCTTGGTCTAGATTGGGAGAAAGAGAGCAATTTCCCTCAGAGCTAAGTTCTTTGATATGGCGGATCGATGACCGGAGAGACTTTTCACTGATATCCTTGGGCAATTCTCCTGCAATGGTATAGAGAGCAAGTATCCTTTGTATCAGCTCTAATCGATGTTCATCATTTGTTAAAAACTCATTAAATTTACTCATTTCGATTTGGTGGCGGATAAAAGATTCAATCGATTGTTTTTCACGGAGAGAAAAATAACATGAAATAAGAGAGCTTTGATAAAGCTTTTCAGCAAGGATCATCGATAGGGTTGAAGTGAGCTCACTAGTTTTCAGAAGGGTTTTAACTCCAGAATAAGCATTAAGCTCTTTAATGATTTGTCGCTTCATTGTTAGAGGTTCTAAGTTTTCACCTTTGGCAGTGATCTCAAGTTGCGTTTTGACGATCAATTTATCGAGTTTGTCATATTCTTCGTAGGGGTTTTTTGCCTGAATAGCTGAAAGGTCTTTTAATAGATGCTTTTGAACCGACCAAATCATTCTAGTGAGGTGATCAAGTTGAGGCTTCTCACCTTCAATGCTAGCAATGCATTCTGAAAGTTTTGTAGCGATTTGTTGAGCAATAGTATATGGGGGAAGGTGATAAGGGGAAATGCTATTCCTTAGATTTTCACGGATCATGAATTTCAGGTTCAAATTCCCATCTTCTTTAAGAGCACCCTGTTGTCCCTGAATTTTTTCATAATAGTAAGCAACTTTTTCCCAGACTTTCTTTAATGCAGAAGTTCCTAGGCGATACTTAGGGAATTTTTGGTTAAACTCAGGGAGAATTTTTGCTAAAAGATTCGCCTCGATCTTTCTAGACCATTTCGCTGATGAACCGGTCTCCTGAATTTCTTTTTTGATCTTCTTTGAGAGAAAAAGGTTTAAATCAGAAAAAGGATCATAAAAATCTTCCGCTTCATCAATGGGATGTAAAAAAGAAGGTTCTTTGTTGAAAAGTGGGGCTTCATTGACTTCATCATTTGGGAGTCCTAGTTCTGACATTATACTATTACCTTTTTTAAGTACTTGTTCTCCTCTATGACACCTGTAGATATTTTTGTCCAAAATTTTTTATTGCTTATTAATCTGATCCTTTGGAAGGATCAGATTTTTAATCACTAACAGGGGCTCAAAGTGAAATTATTCTCCCTGATTTCATTTGCGGCTATCGTAACAGCAATACCGTTGAGTGGTTTTTGCGACTCCCAGATGACTGATCTGGAAGGCCGTGTTTCCGGCCTTGAAAAAATATATGGAATTTCGGTCGAAAATCATATTGGCCATCAAACAAATGGCAGTGGATATAATGAACCCCTCTGGCTCCACTATGGATTATAGCGGTGGCGATACAGAAATGCACCCCAAGACGGTCCTCGAATCTGCTTGTGGATACATAAACAAAATGCTCCCTATTTTGATGTGGAATACCTATGGATACGCGCTGTAGAAGATGGTATTGGATATGCATGGGAGCAGAGTGTATCAGCTGATGGTGTTCAGTTGAGTATTACTCCTCATGATCACGACTTTGAATTCGATTCAGGGTTTCGTGTAGGATTTGGGTATAATTTCCCTTATGATGACTGGGATCTTCATGCAAGCTATACGTGGCTCTCTTCCTATGTCCAGGATTCTGTCAGCGGCCCCTTTGTTGATGGAGGGGGAACGATCATTGCCACATTAGGTCTTTACCGATTAACAGTGGATCGCTCCGTATATCTTTCTTATGAGAAAGCGCACAGTCATTGGCAGCTTCAGTTCAATAGCTGGGATTTAGACCTTGGCCGGAATTATTATGTAGGAAAGCACTTAGCGGTAAAACCTACATGTGGTTTGAAAGGAGCCTTGATCAGACAACATCTTCAAGCCTTCTATGACCAGGCTGATCTAAGTACAAGAGGTGAAGGAGACAACCAAAGGCTTATTGCTGAATTTAATGATATACAAGCACGTTATAAGAGTCGCTTTTGGGGAGTTGGGCCAAAAGCTGGAATTTCTGGTGAATGGGAATTCGGAAGTGGGTTTAGTCTCTTTGGAAATATCCATGCAGCAGCACTCTATGGACAGTTTAGAACTGCAAACGATATTAAAGCTATTGAAGTTGCTGAGAGGCTTGATGATCTAGATGATGTTGGTCATAACGAAGGAAGCTACCATCAGAGATAACTTTTATCGTCTTAGACCGATGATGTATCTAAGAATTGCCCTTGAATGGAGTCGTTGTTTCTGGGATTGGATGAAGTTTCGGAGGCATGTTGGCTGGGAAGGTCAATACTTTTGGCAACAAATGGAATTCTTAAACTTTAAAGATATCAGCCCTGATGGAGATCTTTCTCTAACAGGAATCAATGAGGGACTCCGCTTTGATTTCTAAAGCCTAAGCTTTCCTCTATGAAAAGCCAAGGTGAATTTTTTGCCTTGGCTTTTTTTATTACTTAAAATCATTGGGTAATGAGATAGGTCGATATAAGTACTATTTTTAATTCTCTATTTGGAGGCTACAAATGAAAGTTCTCTCCCTACTTTCGACCGCAGCTCTGACAACATGTCTGACTACGAGTGGCTTCTGCGAAGAGGAAAATCCCGAAAGGATGGATTTTCGCGAAAGCCCAACTGAGACGATGATCACTCACGATACCCGGATTATCCAAACAGATAGTCTTGGTAACTCTACGCTAATGGAAAGTAATAGCCAATACCGCCAAAGAGCGATGAGCCAAATTCTTGTCGGCCTTGAGCGGGCAAAGTGTTTCTCGAATGGGACGCTCCTTGCCTTCAACCTTGGTTGGGAAGGGCAGTACTGGTGGAACCAATATGAAATGAGGTTCCTTACAGATTTTCAACCTACTGGAGACTTGACCTTCACAGATCTTGATGCAGGAGTCCGCTTCGACTTCTAGTCAAAGTAGATTTTCAAAAAGATAAGCCCAAGAGGAAACTCTTGAGCTTTTTTTTGCGGGTGAGGTATGATGAGAATTTCACTATTAAAATTAAGGATTACACTATGAATCAGATGACAATCATGGGACATCTTGGAGCGGATCCTGAAGTGCGCTTCACATCTTCTGGGCAAAAAGTAACAACCATTCGTGTAGCTGCTAATCAGCGCCGAGGTGGGAAAGATGAAACTTTTTGGTGGCGCGTCACCATTTGGGGCGAGATATTTGATAAACTTTTGACCTACTTTAAGAAAGGTAGTGCGATTATTGTGAGTGGCGAGATGCTCAAACCTGAGATTTATACTAACAAAGATGGACAACCACAGGTTTCTCTTAACTTGGTTGCTTATCACTTAGCATTCTCACCCTTTGGAAAAGGAGAGCGTCAAGAGCAAGGGCAATCTTCGAGCGCGCAAGGGCAAAGCTCTAATAGTGGTAGTGGAGATGGCTTTTCTGGTCAGCAGCAAGGACAGGGGGAGCCCCAGCAGAAAGAAGCAGACGCTTTTGCAGAGGATGAGATACCCTTTTAATGCAGTTTCAAGTTTGTCCAAGTATTTCTAAACGGCCAAAAGCCGACCTCATTGTTGTCCCTTTTTTTAAGTTAAAAAAAGGGGCTGATGCAGCTGTTAATCTTCCTGATTTAAAAGGAGTGATCAATCCTATTTTAAAGGCGGGAGATTTTAATGGGAAAGAGGGGGCAACGATGCTTGCCTATCTATCTGGAATGAGTGAAAAGCGCCTCCTGTTATTGGGTCTCGGCGATGAAAAATCGTGTTCGATGGAAATCCTTCGGCGGGCCTATAGCGCAGCAATGAAACGGTGCCAGGGAAAAGAGTGGGCAAGTGTTAACTTTGTCCTCCCAAAGCTTGGGAAACTGGAGACTCAAAAAGTCACACGGGCAGTCTCTGAAGGGATCTCCCTTTCTGCATACGTTTATGACCAATGGAAATCTAAAGAGGGAAAAAAGCCCTTTCATGTTAAGAAGGCGATTCTCGTAGGGGCTGAAGATTTAAAGATCGCTAAGAAGACCTTAGGTATTTTAACTGGGGTGAATTTAGCGCGCGATCTCATCAATGGTAATGCCCTTGATGTGACACCAGAGACTTTGGCTTCAGAGGGAAGAAAAATAGCGCGAAATTTTTCTTCTGTGAAAGCAACCGTTCTCAATAAAAAGCAGCTTGAAAAAGAGAAGCTGGGATTACTTCTAGCTGTAGGAAGTAGCTCCCGGATTGATCCGGCACTTATCATCCTTGAATACCGTGGAGACTCGCAATCGAGTGATCTAACCATGGTCGTTGGAAAAGGGATCACTTTTGATACCGGTGGGCTTAATCTTAAGCCAACAAATTTTATTGAAGATATGCGGGCCGATATGGGGGGAGCTGCAGCAGCTATTGGACTCATTCAAGCCGCAGCAACTATAAAACTCAAAGCAAATATAGTAGTAGTAGTACCGACAACTGAGAATTCCATTGATGCGCAGAGCTATAAGCCTGGCGATGTATACCGCTCCCATTCTGGCAAAACCGTAGAGATTACCAACACCGATGCCGAAGGGCGTCTTGTCCTTGCCGATGCTCTCTCTTATGGGCAAAAACGGTTTGAGCCCGATCGTATCATTGACATGGCAACCCTCACTGGGGCGATTGTCATCGCTCTTGGTGATATCCGTGCAGGACTTTTTTCTAATAATGATAAACTTGCTAAACTCTGCGAAAAAGCAGGGGATATTACAGGGGAAAAAGTGTGGCGGATGCCCCTTGACCCTGAATATATGAGCCTCATGAAATCAGACATTGCTGATATCCGTAACTCTGGAAGAAAACGGTCTGCAGGATCAGTGACTGCAGCGATTTTTCTCCAAGAGTTTATCAAAAAGAAAACTCCTTGGATCCATCTCGACATTGCAGGAACAGCTTTCCTAGATAGCGCAAAGGATTACCACCTCTCTCAAGCAACAGGCTCTGGAGTGCGCCTTCTCATCGAATTTTTAGAATGTTTAGAGTAAAAAAAGAAGAGTCCCTTCTCACCTTTTTAAAAGAGAAAATAAAACTACCAGGAAGAGAAATCAAACGGGCTCTCGAAGGGGGCGCTTGTCGCCTCAATGGAAAGATCGAAAGGTTTGGTTCAACAAAATTAAAAGAAGGGGACAAAGTTCTCTTCCACCTTCCTAAAAAAGCAGAGGAAGGGACCCTTAAGATCCTCCATCAAGATCCCTCCCTCACCCTATTTAACAAACCCTCTGGGATAACCACTGCTCCAGAAAAAGGGCACCACCTTGTCCATCGCCTCGATAAAGGAACCTCGGGTGTTCTCCTGATGGCTCGGACCATCCCTATCAAAAATGCCCTTGAAACCCTTTTTAAAAAACGGGAAGTGAAAAAGATCTATATTGCCCTTGTTAAGGGAGTGCCACGGAAGGAAAAAGGGACGATTGAAAATAAGCTTGGGAAAAAAGGGACATTTCATGGGCAAACTCACTATGGATCATCACCTAAAGGGCAACTTGTTATCACCCACTACAAAATCTTAAAGAAGTGGAAGGGATATTCTCTTCTAGAGCTTCACCCTGAAACAGGGCGGACACATCAACTCCGGGTCCATCTTTCAGAGCTGGGACATCCGATCCTTGGCGATCTTCAGTATGGAAGAGATACCACTTATCCAAAGGTGATTGATCGCCTTTGTCTCCATGCCTATCGCCTCTCTTTTACCCATTCTAGAACGGGGATAAAAATCCAAGCAACAGCTCCCATTCCGAGCCTATTTAAAAAGCTAATCCCTGCTTAATACTTTTTAAGCGACTGTAGCAATCCCCAAAGAGCATTAGACTCGATCCAACAGTGAGAATCGTAATCCCTGTCCAATTGTATTCTTTAGTTGTGATAGTTTCACCTGTTGTACTTTCTGCTTTTGGTTTTGTAGTCTCATTGTAGACCATTCCATAAAGAAAGTTAGTGACTCGATTTCCAGAAGTGGCGTTTACACCTTCCATGATAGGCTCCTTTATAAGTAATCAATGTGGCGCATATTATCGAGCTTTTTAGAGAAGAGGACAAGGAAAAAAGCAGGGATAAACGAAGTGATGACAAAAATATCGAAGAAAGCTGAGAGATTAATCTGCGCCATAAACCCTGCAAAGTATCCTCCCATATAGAAACCAACTCCGATACATGCAAACCAAACTCCAGTGAGAAGACCGCGGTAGCGGTGAGGACTTAAATTTGTGACAAGAGAGAGACCAATAGGTGCCAAGAAAAGTTCGGCAAGGGCCATTAGAGCAAAGGCGAAGATAATATAATAAGGATTCTCAAGAGCAGTTTCCGCACCATGAGGAATATGGGCAGCAGCCCTTTGCATCACTAAAAAGCAGAGCCCCATAAAGAAAAGGCTGAGAGCAGTTTTCATTGGAGGGCTAGCGCTTGACTTGATCCGTTTTAAAAAGAGATAGAGGTGAGCTAAAGGGAAAGCAAAGAGGATTAAGAAAAAAGTTTCAAAAGAGGTAAACCAAGGGGTTGGAACTAAAAATCCTCCCACATGGCGGTCGACATAATTTAAAGCAAAAAGGGTCATCGAAGAGCCCATCTGATTGTAGGCCATCCAGAAGACAATCGATATTAAGGTCATGATCAAAATGACAGTAATTCGATCCTTCTCGTGTTTTTTCAAGGGGAAATGGTTGGGATCATCTTTTTTAGAAATGAAATAGTGAGAGGGGACATCTAAATGTTTAAGAGGAACCACAACGGTAAAATATGGGATCAATCCTAACAATTGAACACATCCCGCGACAATGAAAACCAACCTCCAATCTACTGTCTGTAGATAACCGAGAACCAGCATCCCAACAAAAATCCCAATATTTACAGATGAGTAATAAATCGAAAAGCCCCCCTCTCGAATGTGTGGCTTTTTTGAATAAATACTTCCAAGGATGGAATAAATCGCAGGGGTAAAGAGCCCTCCACCGAAGGCGATCAGTGCAAGTGCAGGGAGGAGCAATGCCTCAGAAAGGGTTGCCATAAGGAAACACCCCGCACCAGTGAATATTATTCCAACTAAGATAGGGCTACGATAATTCCATTTATCGGCAATATAACCTCCAAGAATAGGGAGCATAAAAGTAACTCCCATATAGGCTCCAAAGATATGAGTTGCTCTGGGAGTATCATATGAAAAATGTTTTACTAGGTAAAGGACAAGGAGATTAGCAACTCCCCAGAAGGCGAACCGTTGGCACATCTCTGTGAGCGCCAAAAGATACATCTCTTTAGGGTGTTTATTAGAAAAAATGACGTCTTGCTGCTTCATTAACCCTCAAAATGAGATTTGGTATATGACTTCTTATTAAACATTTTGTACAATGTTTCTATATTTTTGGTACTAAATTATTTGTTTTCTTAAAAAAAATGCATATCCTGATCGTAAAAACAACTTCCCTTGGTGACATCATTCAGTCCCTTCCAGTAATTACATTTCTCCATAATCATTTCGATGGGGCCACTATCGATTGGGTTGTTGAAAAACCTTTCAAGGAGCTTTTAGAATCCCATCCCGATATTAACCGTGTGATCCCTATTGAGGTGCGCAAATGGAAGAAAAACTTTATCAAAAACCGTGCTCCTATAAAAGAGGCCCTTAAATCTCTTCGCACACAAACCTACGATCTTCTCATCGATCTCCAAGGAAACATTAAATCAGGAATCATAACGAAACTGACTCGAGCCAAAGAAAAAGTGGGTACAAACTTTTCATCCGCTCCAGAATGGCTGAATGCCCTTTTCTTATCCCATCGCTATCCCCAAAATAAAAATGAGCCGATCTCCCTCCAATATCTCTCCCTTGTGCAAAAGCACTTTGCTATTAAAGCCCATCCTATCGAGCCCCATCTTTCCTGCGCCATTTCTCGTGAAGAAAAGTCATGGATCTCCTCTCTACAAACCCTCTCTAAAAAAATCATGGTATGCACAGGCTCTCACTGGGAAAATAAAAAACTTTCTCTTCCTACCTGGATCGAGTTTTTAAAAAAAATAGCCCGCGATGAAAACTCCTATTTTTACTTTGTCTGGGCCAATGAAAAAGAAAAACAGGACGGGATGGCTCTCCATGCGCAGTTTCCAGAAAAGAGTACCCTCCTTCCAAAGATGACCCTTCCCGTTTGGCAACGTCTCATGTGTGAGATGGATCTTATCTGTACCGTTGATTCAAGCGCCCTCCATCTTGCCGCCACCACTAATACACCAACCTATAGCTTCTTTGGACCTTCCTCCTCTTCTATCTACAAGCCGGTAGGCGATAGTCACAATTCAATCCAAGGCCCCTGCCCCTACGGCAAAACCTTCGCCAAGCGGTGCCCCGCTCTACGTAGCTGCAAAACCGGCGCCTGCCTTAAGGGGTTAAAGATTAAAGAGTTGTTTTGATGTATATACCTATTTAGATATTTTATGAATAAGAAAACTTTAACTTTTACCCAAAAACAAATCATTGATCACTTAGCGACCTACTTCTTGATGAAAGTTTAGAGGAGCTCAACTATGCCCCAATCATTCATCTTTTGAGGAAAAGGCTTCATATGATTCAAAGACACCTTGCAGAAAGAAATAGAGTTCCCCAATCCTTTATTTCAAAAGATGAATCAGGAGATCAAGAGATCACATTAAAAACACTCCGAAAAATATTTAATGCTTTATCTTACGATTTAGTTGTCATCCCCGTTGCTCAAGAGCCTTTTGATACTGTTTTAGAAAAAAGGACCCTAAAGTATGCAACAAGGAATCTAGAATATGTGAAGGGGACGATGTCTCTTGAAAAGCAGCTCCCTGATAAAAGATTTACGGACGCACTTCTTGAAGAAGAGGTAAAGCGCCTTATCTATTCTGGAACGACAAAAATATGGGATTTGCCATGAAAACTTCCTTTATTACTCCTCCTCATGCGACTCCGATGGATGATATCAGTGACCTTAAGTTAACAGGAATTACACCTTATAAGGTCTTTATGCAATCAAGAAACAGAGGGGATCTTAAGAGCCAAGGGAAAGTACTCCGGCAAGAGATAAGTATATTAAAGCGCTTCAAGCTGGAGATAAGGGGGATATTCACCCCCTTATTTTCTACATGGGAAATTACTTATGAAGGGAGTGTGATAGTTTATCGAAGTCGATATGACCTTCAACGAGTTCAATCGCTTCATTGATTTTTTTTTTATCTTCTTTCCGGATTTTAACGGTATAGGAAGTGATCATTTCCATGGCTTTGTAGCTGCTGACGGGAGCATATAGCATGGGGATATTGGCTTTTTTAAGAGCTTCAACGATTGTTTGACGCGGGGGGGCATCGCCGGTGAGGATCATTCCAACGGAGAGATCCTCTGTGGGACTTGCAATTTTTACATCCCAATGTTTAGTAAGAGTAGCGAGAATGATATCTTCCCTGTTAGAGGGGGTAATGATGAGCTGGTTCGGGAGGATCAGTTCCCGGTAGTTCTTTAGAGAGGTAGCGACCAGTCGCATGTGGCGGAAATGGGGCATATGGTGATCCTCGCCAGAGAGGAGGGTTGCTTTAAAGAGGAGCTCAAAGTCTTGCATAGTCGGATTACTTAAAAAGGGATCGTAAGGGATGCAACCGAGGATAGGGATATTGAGGCGGCTCAGTGCTCTTTCCATATAGGAAAGGACCATATCCCGTTTATCATTATGAACTCTGTTTAAGATAATACCAGCAATCTTCACATTGTGGGCATCGCAAAGGGCTTTATTGACAGCTAGAGCATCAAAAGAAGATCCGAGCCCTCCTGACGCAATAAGTATCATATTTAGGCCAAGCATCGCTGCTACTTTTGCATTGCTAAGGTTAACGATTGATCCGACACCGACATGTCCAGTCCCTTCAACAACAACAGCATTATTTCTTTCTTCAATTGTTTTATAAGAGGTTTCAATTCTTTGGCCGAGTTCTTCTTCACTCACTTTCCCATCTATGAAATCACGGGTAAATCCTCGGGGAAAGAGGACTGGGCTCATCGTCTCCTCTTTTTCTTCAAGATGAAAGTGGTCTTTAAAGAGAACGACATCTTTATCGACATGGATTCCCGTATCGATCTCTACATGTTCTTGCCCAATTGGCTTGATGAAACCGACCTTTTTATGTCGTTTTAGGAGTCCTGATACAAGGCCAAGACAGGTTGTTGTTTTCCCTACATGTTGTCCCGTTGCTGCAACAAAAAATGCTTGTTTTGTCATGAAAAGACCTCCGCGGGAAGAAGGGTCCGTATCACCTCTTGCGTTTCAGCAAAGATCTCTTCGTCACTTTTCATAGATTCAACCTCTTCTAGGGAAAACCACTTGATGGGATCCTCAGAAATAGGCTCTGTTTTTCCTATGGGTTTTCCAAGATAAATAAAATCCGTGTGTTGATGGGCAGCTATCTCTTTATGCTCAGGAATCTCTTCTATTAGACACATATAGGGACACTCAAAACTTTTGGCATTCCACTGATCGACCCAAATATTTTCATCTTGAATAAAAGTGAACGTGAGTCCTGTTTCCTCCATTACCTCTCGCCGAGCAGCAATAGGTGGGGACTCATCCATCTCGATATGCCCACCCGGAGGGAGCCACTTCTTCAGCTTAGGATCAAAGAGGAGGAGAACCTTCTCTTCATGTAAAAGGTAAACGGTCGTCGTAAAATGTCTTTCCATATGGGACCATTCTACACCGAAAGGAGATTTCAAATCTACTTATCCCAAAGGATTCATAAAATTACGCATTTGCCAAAGGATCGCATGCTTAATCATTTGAGGATTATGGTAAAGTTTTCTTGCTCCAGTGCTCATGACCTTAACACGATCTTTCACGATAACTTGAGCAGGAGGTTTTATCAATTCTTGCAAGGACGCTATCCATTCTAGTACAGATATTTGTGATTCTAAGCTATTGATCAATAGCATAATAACCTAGACTTTCTGATGGTGTCCCCCTCTAAGACTGGACAGGGTATAATAAAACCCAGAACCAGGAG
>CBEWFH010000005.1:0-17290 GCA_965555895.1 uncultured Simkaniaceae bacterium | reverse complement strand
GAAGAAGAAAAGCTTCTCCCTCCTTTTGGTTGGAAGGAGGACATTTTAACTTAGCCTTGACACGATTAAAAAAATTTACTTTACCTAGAGGATGTTTAAAAACTTTAGGAGGACTACCCTCTTTCCTCTATTGACCAAAATCTCTTTTTACGTTAAAAATATGGCTCACTTAGAGACTTAGTTTTTAATTCGGAGAAGGTTCTCTTATATGGCGGTCGTAGCTCAGTCGGTAGAGCACTTGATTGTGGTTCAAGACGTCGCGGGTTCAAGTCCCGTCGATCGCCCTTTTTGTAGTTAGTAGTTAGGCATTTGGGGAACAAGAGGAAGCTGAGAGCGGCTGCATCATATTACATTTCTCTTTTCAGCAATAGCCTCTGGCTATTGACCTCGTCACTCACTACAGTCTAATTTTGCCTCGCTCGCTCCAAACTCCTCTTGTTCCCCAAATACCTATCCATTCGTTCTGCAAAAGCTTTATCTATGAAACTTAAGTTAAAAAAATTGCCTTTTCTATTGGGAAATATTTTGGTAGGATAAATGTTATGGAGAAAAAGGAAACAACGCACCCAGAACTTAAAGGGCTACTCACTCTTATCGGAAGTGTTTTGCTCTTTTTGTGCATGCTTAGTTTTGTTCATGGCGACCCAAGGGCTAATTGGTTTGGGATTGTGGGCTATGGCATTGGACTTGGATCTCTTTGGACATTTGGACTGTCTGCTTATTTGATTGCTGGATATGTAGGATGGATTGGCTATAAGATGCTCATGGGTGGATTTCCGCAGCACCTCACGATGAAAACTCTCTATTTGGGAATTGGGATTGTCTCTCTATCGATGCTTCTGAATTTGTTAACTGAGGTGGGTGGATTTTCTAATGGGTTTTTAGAAAGGTGCCTTTTTTCAGAGATTTACCTAAGTAATTACCCTTTTCCCCACAAGGTGGTCCGCTTTAATTTAGGGGGCGTTCCTCTCTATTATTTGCTTCGAGATGTCCCAACGTTTAACCTCCAACACCTCCTTAGCAATATGGGTGTAGGAATTACCTTTTCCTTAACGGGGCTAATGTCTCTGATTTTGTTTACGAACACGCGGGTGATCCCTCTTATGAAGGATTTGCGGGTCATAATGAAAGATGTTTGGGAGTTTTTGAAGAAGGTGGCTAAGGATTTCAAGCCGACCAAGATCAAGAAAAAGACAGCTCCTCCAGTACAGAAAGTAATGACACCTGAGGTGAGGTATATAGATCCTCCTGAAGAAGAGATGTCCGGTTTAAAAATTACGACTCATTTAGAAAAGCGGAAAGAGACTGGCAGGGTGAAGAATATGGACACGAGATCCTATTCAGGAGGATTTAAACGATTCCGCCTCCCTCCACTTAGCTTGCTGACAAATGCGAAAAAAATCGACAAACCGACACTAAAGAAAGATTTGGAGCGCCAAGCAAAGGTTTTAGAAGATACTCTTTTAAGCTTTGGCATTGAAGGCAAGGTGGGAGAGATCAACTGTGGTCCGACAATCACCTCTTTTGAGGTCCATCCACCGGTTGGGGTGAAGGTTCAAAAGATTAAGGTCCTTGAAAATGACATTGCTCTGAACTTGCAGTCAAAATCGATCCGTATCATTGCGCCGATCCCTGGAAAGGCTGCAGTTGGTGTGGAAAGTCCCTCTCTTTATCCCCAAGAAGTGGGCTTTAAGGAGATGCTTAGCGAGTATCAAAAGGATACAAAAAAGCTCCATATTCCAATCATGCTTGGGCAAACGGTTTCAGGCGATAATATCATCTGCGATCTGACAAAGATGCCCCATTGCATCATTGCCGGAGCAACCGGTTCAGGCAAATCTGTCTGTATCAATAGTATTGTGATGTCAATTCTAATGACAGCACGCCCCGATGAGGTCCGCCTCCTTCTTGTGGACCCGAAAAAAGTTGAGCTTAGCTCTTATGCCAACCTCCCCCATATGATTGCCCCGGTAATTACTGAGGCCCATGGCGCTTATGCAGCTCTGAATTGGCTAGTGAAGGAGATGGGGGAGCGCTACGAGATGCTCAAACGTCTAAAGCTCAGAAATATTACCTCTTTTAATAGTCGGAAATACAATCCGGAAAGAGAAGCTGAACTCGAGATACAGATTCCGGAGAAGTTGCCCTATATTGTGGCGATCATCGATGAGTTTGCTGATCTAATGATGGCATCGAGTTCTGATTTAGAGACACCAATTGCGCGGATTGCCCAGATGGCCCGCGCTATAGGTATCCATCTTATTTTAGCAACACAACGTCCATCGCGCGAGGTAATTACGGGGCTGATTAAAGCAAACTTCCCCAGCCGTATTGCTTTTAAGGTAGCAAGTCGGGTGAATAGTCAGATCATCCTCGATGAAAATGGAGCAGAAAGCCTCCTCGGAAATGGAGATCTCCTCTTCTTACCTCCGGGATCTCATAATTTGACCCGAGCACAAGGGGTTTTCATTCGGGATCAAGATATCAACAGGGTAATCGATCATATTGAAAACCAAGGGGGGCCGCAGTATCTCATCAAGTCTTTTGATAAAATGGCTCAAACAGATTTCCTTTCTAAAGAGGGTGGAGAGAGAATAGATGATCTCTATTCTCAGGCTCATCAAATCATTACTGAAACGGGAACCGCTTCGACAACCTTCTTGCAAAGAAAATTAAAAATTGGGTATGCGCGGGCTGCTTCTCTCATGGACGAGCTTGAATCCAATGGGGTGATCGGCTCTCAAGATGGCAGTCGCCGTCGTGTTTTACTGAAAAATGACTAGCATTATACTTCTATAGAGCTAAGATGCAATTTAAGAGGTAGAGCGCTCCCGTATGGACAAAAAAAAGAAAATCCTTATTGCCGATCCTTCTACGACGTTGATCGATGCGATCTTAACGTCGAAGGAGGCCGCTAAATACGAGTTTGCATCGGCAAAGACGGGGCCGGCTGCGCTAAGGAAAATCCTAGAGTTTGAGCCCAATCTCGTGATGATTGACCTCATCATGCCCCATATTCATGGGGTTGAGGTGATGAAAACAATCAAAACCAATACCCGCTTTAGAGATATGGGGATCATCGTCTCCTCTTATCATGTGATGGTCCAGAACTATCACGCTGTTATAGAAGAGGGTGCCAATTACTTTCTAACAAAACCCTTTGAAATTTCTCGTTTCTTCGAACTTGTTGAACTATTCTTCGCAGGAAACCTCAAGCCCGATCCTTTTTCACTGAAGAGTGGCCATGAGATTGTTCAAAATCACTGCTACCACCCTATCCCTTCAACGCTTTCTTCATACATCCGCTTTTGGGGATCGCGGGGATCAAACCCTGTTGCGGGTGCAGAATATGTTCGCTACGGAGGGAACACCTCCTGTCTTGAGGTACGCCATGGTGAGGATCTTCTCATTATCGATGCGGGGACAGGAATTCGCCAGCTTGGTGATATCGTTGGGATTGAAGATAAACAGACAATCCACCTCTTTGTCTCCCATACTCACTGGGATCACATTACCGGGTTTCCATTCTTTGGCCCTCTATATAAAAAGAACTGCGAGATTGTGATATGGACGCCGGTTGGATTTGCAAAGAGTACGAAAGAGCTCTTCATCAGCATGCTTGCCTATGCCTATTTTCCTGTCCATCTCGATGAGATGAAAGCAAAGGTAACCTTTAAAGAACTCCGCGATGACCACCCTGTTTCAATCGGCAACATCATTATTGATTGCCACTTTACTAACCACCCCGGTCCCTCCGTCGGCTTCAAAATCAAGGCGCCTAATAAAACGATTGGCTATATCACTGACAATGAAGTGCTCCTCGGCTACCATGGGCATCCCAATGAAATACATCGGAAACATTCCCTCTTAGAGCCTCACTTAGGACTCATCGACTTCCTTAAAGACTGTGATCTTCTTGTCCATGAAGCCCAATATTTCCCCAAAGAGTATTACCGAAAAACGGGATGGGGACACTCATCGATTCCAAACGCAACAGTTCTCCTAAAATATACCGGTTGTAAAGAGTGGCTCGTCACCCACCATGATCCCAATCATAAAGATCGTGACCTTCAGGTGAAGCTTCAGCTCCATAATGATATCATCAAAGAGTGTGGCCTAGATATCAAAGTCGACATCGCCTACGACGGCCTCATGATCCCCTTATAGGGCTTTCACTGTCCAACTCTGAAATGAGCTTACCTTCTCTTGCTCTTCCCGATAACCTTCGATAATATTAACAAGGTGATGAGCAATAAACGCTCCCCCTTTGATACTTGGTTCAGTCCCATCAATATAATTGTTAGGATTTTTCGGATCAAAAAGATTCGGTAAATCTAGTATCGGAATGCTGTCTTCCATCGCCTTTTTTAATATTGGTTGATAGAAACTCTCGAGTAAAGCCCCAAATACTGCAATACCTGCATGCTTCCCGGTGAAAATTTCTTTTGTAACTCTAAGAGAAAGTTTCTTATAACTTACATAGAGAAAGGCTCCCCCTAAGAAGAGTTTCTCAAAGCCTGCTAAGCTCACTTTGTTTGTCATCAAGCGATAAGCCGAACAGACAATCATGTAAACTGCAAAAGTATTGAGTGCTGCAGCCACATATCCTAGCCCTCCAAGAACTGTATAAATATTATCGGAACGGTCACGTGCATCAGTTCGGTACTGAAACATTAAGATAGGCTTGATGTTCTTGCTTCCCATCTTTTGCACTTTTTGTACAATTTCCAAATAGAGCTCTTGAACACGAGGAATTTCACTAAAGCGTAGCCAAGGAGCTTGAATCAAAGCGTAAAAATCATTTCTCCCAACACTAATAACCACATAGTGTGTAGCTGTATTATTTTCATTGATCTTAGCCTGTAGCTTTTTAAGAGGATTTCCCCCTCTTACCATGTTTCTATTTAAAACACCGCTAGTAGTGATCCCAACATATGTATGATTGACAACTTGATAAGCTTTGCCAAGTTTAGTTTGAAGCTGCCCTTCAATGCAATCTCCTTTGGCTATTGAAATATCCGTTGGAGTAGAAGTATTAGTTATCCGATGGAGGTTATCGAGTGTAGAATCTCCAATTAAATGGACATAGGAAATTGGGTGCATCGCGTACCTCTTAATATTACTTCGTCAAAAGGGTACAGGAAGAATAAGATAAAAGTCATCTTTTAAATTTCAATAATTTTGCTGACTTTTTCTTGGTAAGCGATTGAGAGTGAGAGATTTCTCTTCACCCGCTCTTGCACCCGCTTGATGGCAAGCTCGGGGTTGTTGCACTCGCTGGAAAGGTGGGCTAGATAGATATGTTTGAGCCCTGGGTGATCGATCTCTTGGATGAGCTCTGCCGCAGCATCGTTGGAGAGGTGACCTTGGCGACCAAGGACCCGTTGTTTATAAACCATGGGGCGGTTGCAGGCATAAACCATCGACGGTTCATGGTTGGCCTCTACATATAGGTAGTCACACTCCAAGAGGTGACCCCGAACAAGGGTTGTCACAAATCCTAAGTCGGCGCAGATTCCAAATTTCAACTCCCCCATCTGAATGGTAAATGCTACCGGATCGAGGGTGTCATGTTGGACACTAAAGGGGTGGATCTCCATTTCCCCAAACTTAAAAGACTCCCCTGTCGAAAAGATCTTAAAGCGGGGACGATCCCGCATCTCCCCAAGGGTTGCTTTTGCTGTTTCACTATTGGCAAAAATGGGAATGTCTAAATGTTTGGCAGTCCTTTCTAGTCCCCGAATATGATCGCCATGCTCATGGGTGACAAGGATTGCATCGATCTCTCCAACATCGACATTAATAGCTCCAAGCTTTTCAATGAGCGCTTTATAACTAATACCAACATCGATGAGGACCTTGGTCTCATCGCCAGCCACATAAATGGCATTCCCTTTAGAACCGGATGCTAACGGACAAAACTTCTTCATAACTGAAAAGCTTATCATGCGTTCAATATTCTTTCTACTAAAATATCAACACGTTACAAAATGCTTATTAAACTAACATTGACATTATTAATTGCGAGTAATTATACGTGGGATACTAACGAGGAGTTCAATGGAACGTCGTGAATTACTAAATGAAATCGATGCAACACTTGATCAACTGATCAAAAATGCTGCTGCACTAACTGAGGTGTCGAGCGATCCCTTGTACAATACTGAAGTGGAAGCTCTCCAAAAAATGCAGGAGTCTCTCCTTGCCCATCTCCTTCACCTCGATCGTTTTCTTAAGGAAAAGAAGGGAGGAAAAACGGAGCATGTCATCTACGATAAGCTCACGATCTTTTCTGAGCTTTCATCATCTCTTGCAAAACAAGTTCAATCCTCTTACCCAAAGCCCAGTGCTAGACGAAAAAAATCTAGCCGTTCCAGTGTTTCAATGCAAAGCAAGTAACAAAGAAGTCCCATATCGACAAAGCAATGCTTCGGAGATTTGATGACTCACTTAATAATGTTACGAGAGAAAAGGGTGTATTTTAGTAGTTAGCGAGATCGCGGATTGCTTTTTCGATGTCATGTTTTTGTGGAAGGACGGCATCTTCGAGATGTTTTGCATAAGGGACGCAGGTGCTCAGGCCACCGAGCCTTTTGATCGGCGCATCGAGGTGGTCGAAAGCCTTTTCGGAGATTTGTGCAGCGATTTCAGCTCCTAAGCCACAAGTAAGGGGAGCTTCATGGATGATCAGTGCTTTATTTGTTTTTTCGATCGAAGTAATGATCGTTTCAGCATCGAGGGGAGAGAGAGTGCGAAGATCGATAATCTCTATGGAGATCCCTTCGTCTTCAAGTTTTTGCGCCACTTCTGATGACATGTGAATCATGAGTCCCCAAGCGATGAGGGTAAGGTCGGTCCCTTCGCGGACAATATTGGCTTTGCCAATAGGAATGAGTTCATCTTTGGTTGGTTCGGGCTTGGCTGAGAAGACCCGTTGACGGTAAAGGGTTTTATGTTCGAGAAAGACAACTGGGTTGGGGTCGCGGATGGCACTTTTAAGGAGCATTTTTGCATCGGCAGCGTTACTTGGCATCACCACTTTGAGCCCGGGGCAATGAGCGAGAAAGGCTTCGATATTTTGTGAATGATAAGGTCCTCCTTGGATATATCCACCAGAGGGCATCCGAATAACAACGGGGCAATTCCACTCTCCATTCGAGCGGTAGTGAAAACTTGCAAGCTCATTGAAAAGTTGATTAATTCCGGTCCAAATATAGTCAGCAAATTGAATTTCTGCAACGGGTATAAAGTTGCTATGAATCGACATCCCAATCGCTGTCCCAACAATGGTTGATTCTGCAAGGGGAGTATTGAAGCAGCGGTCTTCCCCATATTTTGCTGTAAGATCACGGGTAATTCCAAAGACTCCCCCTTTGCCGCCTGCAACATCTTGCCCAAAGATAATAACACCCGGATCACGCTCCATCTCTTCATCGATGGCATGGTTAAGAGCATCCATAATCACAACGCTCTCTCCCCTTTCATCGGGAGTCTCTTTAAGGTCTCCTTTGACTTCTTTGTAAACATAATCGAGAACACGCTCGATGTCTTGGAGAGGAACTGCTTCCCCTTTAACAGCGGCTGTTTCAATCTCTTCTTTAACTTTTTCGCGTAGGGTTTCAAGTTCTGTTTCAGTGATTACTTTTCTTTCAAGGAGCCACTTTTCAAAGAGTGGGATGGGGTCGCGTGCTTGATCTTCTTGTACATGATCATCGGTTTTGTATTTTTTAGGATCATCGCTACTGCTGTGGCCACCAATCCGTGGCACTTTAGCAACGATAAGGGTGGGCCCTTCGAGCTTTCGCCCTTTTTGGATGGCTTCTGTTAGGGCAGTAGAGATTGCAGGGTAATCACATCCATCGATTTCATGAACGGTAAGACCGGCATATCCTTTTGCCATATGGGCAATCGATCCGCCAGCGGTTTGATCTTCAACAGGGACTGAAATGGCCCAGCCATTATCTTGTATAACAAAAATAACACCCAGCTTATGGAGACAAGAGTAGTTCAAAGCTTCATGAAAATCCCCTTGAGAAGTAGAGCCATCTCCGCCAGAAACGTAGACCACTTCATCAGCTTTAGCAAGGCGGGCAGCTTTTGCCACACCAACTGCTTGGAGAAACTGCGACCCAACAACGCTAGACTGGCAAGGGATCCGGAGCTCTTTATGAGAAAAGTGATCAGGCATCATCCGTCCCCCGGAATGGTGGGGAACTTCGCGTGCTAGAAAAGCGCCAAAAATTTCACTGAGATCACATCCAAGTCCAATAGCAAAGGCGCGGTCTCGATAATAGGGAAGACCCCAATCTTTTCCAGCTGTAAGTGCTTGACCACACATGATACCAATCAGTTCATGCCCATGTGTATAGAGATGAAAAGTTCCACCCTTATTCTGCCGTACAAGCTTTTGCATTTTTTTATCGGTAAAGCGAGCACGATAGATTCCTTCAAGGGTCTTTAGACACTTTTGCTTTTCGGCTATCTCTAAGAGCTCTTTTAAGGATGATGAGGTTGCTACCATTACTCATCATCCTTCTTTTTGTTTACTCTTTTAAAATAAGTGACTTGTTTGATTCCTGCTTTGCGCTTTTGCTGCATCATCTCTTGGATTTCTTCTTTTTCAGTCGGTTGCTTTCCCTTTTTCTTGGGGAGGAATCCTTTAGCAAGACCTGCAATTTTCCCTTCATCCTCCTTCCCTTGATCACTCACTGCTTGAATGAATTTTTTCTCTTTTTCAATTCCAAGTCCAGGAGTAGACTTTAAGCGGTCTGAAAGGTGGCGAAGGGACTCTAAACGTTGAGAAAGAGCCTCTAACTTCGTGTCAATTTTTGCGCGAGAGCTTCCTCGAAGACTCGCAATCAGTTGCGCTTCTGTATCGAATTTTGCAGAGAAGGTAACCGATGTGCTTGTAAAGTCAGGGTTAAAGAGGAAAAGGCGGACAGCAGGGACCACAGTTTTATAGATATCCATGGTGTACTGAGGTTCAAGTTCCACTTTTACTGCTTGCTTAGGAGGACGTCCCCGTTTGGGGCGGGGGTTAAGAGCTTCATTTGAATAATAGGTTTTTGATTTGGTAAGAATGGAATCGCGGGCATTTTGTACATCTTTCGGAACTTTTGCATCAAAAAGGGTGTGCTTTACTTTTTCAAGAATGGTTTTTGCCACCTCAAGATCTTCTTCAAACGCAAAGCGGATTTTCTCATTTCTTAGCCACTCAATAATCCGAATCCTTGACCGTTCATGATAATACTGTTGCCATTTTTCAAGTTCTGTCAGGTGGTCATAGATAAATTCGAGGAAGTTTTCACGAGCCTCTTTAGAGCTGATGATATCGAGAAGCTTTTCCTTCGTATCGATGTCATAAACCTTTTCATTGACGAATCCTTCCATAAACTTCTTGGTTTCATAGTAGGTCATCTTCGGGATGAGGCGGAATCTTTCTGAACTTGCTACCAGTTCTTTTTCTAAGTTTTCAAGCTCTTCCAAACTACGATCTAAGTCTGCAAAGACAATGAACCCCTCCACAATATCGAGATAAAAATCCCTCTCATCATCAGACTTCGCAAATGCGTCCATGAGTCTATGAAAACGGAGGATTAAGGGGGTTTGTGCTTCAGGATATTTTTGTTTTGCCATTGGAATCGCTCAATAAAATTTTAATGAAGGAAGGGCTTATCTTATCAATAAATTCCCTATCTTTCAAGTAGTAAACATTGTACCATATCTCTATGGAAGAATAAAGGCTAAAAGCATGCTTGACATCAAACTCATTCGTGAAAACCCACAAGAAATCGAAAAAAAACTTCAAACAAAAGATAAAGAAGTATCTCTTCAAAATATCCTTAAGACCGACGAAGAGATCCGCACCCTAAAAGCCGAATCAGAAGAGCTTAAGAATCAGCGGAATCAAAATGCTAAAGAGGTTGGCGAGCGAAAAAGAAAGGGAGAGGATGCCTCAGAACTTCTCAGTTCCATGGAAGGGTCTAAAGATAAAAGCTCCACCCTTGATCACAAAATCCACGGGCTCGAAGAAATATTAAAATTTGAATTAGGATGTCTTCCTAACCTTCCTGCCGATGATGTTAAATCTTCTTTAGACGCCAAAGATAATGTTTTAATCAAAAGTGTTGGGAAAAAACCAACATTTTCCTTCCAGCCAAAAAATCATCTCGAACTTAATGAGTTGCTAAAACTCTTCGATTTTAAAAGAGGAGCTAAAGTGGGTGGTAGTGGCTGGCCCATGTACCGCGGACTTGGTGCCCGCCTTGAATGGGCTCTCATTAACTTTATGATTGATACCCATGTAACAAATGGTTTTGAGCAGTGGATCACTCCCCTAGTTGGTCGTCCTGAAATCATGATGGGCTCTGCCCACCTTCCGAAGTTCGAAGATCAACTCTTCAAACTTCAAGACAAGGATCACCACCTCTATCTCATCCCCACATCTGAAGCTATCCTCAATGGCATCCATTACGATGAAATCCTCGCAGAAGAAGATCTCCCCCTAAAATATACCGCCTACACCCCATGTTTCCGCCGAGAGGCTGGAGCTGCAGGATCTGGTGAACGGGGACTGATTCGGACACATCAATTTAATAAAGTGGAGATGTTTTGCATCACTCGTCCCGATCAAACCGAAGAGATCTACAACGAAATGGTCGCGAGTGCCGAAGAGATCCTTAAAGCGCTAAATATCCATTACCGAAGTATGCTCCTTGTTACCGGCGATATGTCATTTGCCGCAGCAAAAACGATTGATCTAGAGGTGTGGCTTCCAGGACAAGACCGCTACTATGAAGTCTCTTCAGTTTCAAACTGCACCGACTTCCAAGCGCGCCGCTCTAAAATCCGCTTCAAAAAAGGGGAAAACAAACCCGAACTTGTTCACACTCTGAACGGTTCAGGGCTTGCCACCTCCCGTCTTATGGTTGCTCTTTTAGAGAACAACCAACAAGAGGATGGAAGTGTACTCATCCCAACCGTCCTCCATAAATATCTTGATAGTCTAAAGGCTCTTACTCCCTCATAACTTAATCTTTATGAGTTGCTCTATCGGGCTGCTGCTTCTACCCGGCAAATAATTGGAAGGATAGGGAGGTGTCTTCCTGCAATATTCCATGGAGACTCACCTTGTTCTCCACCCTGGTTTTTGACTTGCTCTGTAAGATGCTCCTTCCAGCTAGTCAGCGATGTTTCCATAGCCTGACTCCCACCAAGAAACCACGTATTCGATAGGATTTGCTGAGAGTAACAATCAATAATCCCGACAAACTGGTCGAAATCGACCTTGGCTACACCTTTCTCCCGACCGCTAAGTGCTACAATACACATCTTATTGAAGGAGGAGTATGCATGATTCGTTTCTCGGAGGGCAGAATTAACATCCCAAGTAATCGCTGCAGAGATGATACTTAATACAAGTAATAGAGTTGGGACAACGGGGAGAAAGAAGACAACGCGCGAGGCAAAGAAAAGGGCGCATGTAACAACAACTCCCGCACGAAAAAAGCTTTGGACTGGATCCATTGCTTGCTTGATAACATCGCGAATCTTTTCTGCTTCGACCTCCCCACGAACAGAACCATCATTCCATGAAAATCTCTCTAAAAGGTTAATACTTTCCTTGCCCATTTTATTAAAGGCCTCTGGAGTTATCGTCATAAAGGAAATTCCTTTAAGCCCCCAGCCGATAACCGTTTGTAAATATTGTGTTGCTGCCGGATCGGCATTTGGTCTTTCGATAAGATGTCTCCCTTATTAGAATTTTTTCGAGATAACTTTAAATTTTCTTTAGATAAAAGAAAAGTTTTAATGTAGAATGGGGGTATGAACTTTGATGCTCTCGGTGACCACCTTTCCTTTTTGCAAGGGAGTCCCACAGCGTGGCATGCCACGCAAGAAATTGGAAACCGCCTTGCTGAGCAAGATTACACTCCCCTTGATGAACAAGAAAAGTGGGAGCTCATTCCCGGTAGTCTTTATTTTGTGGAGCGGGGAGGATCGATTTGTGCTTTTATCCTTCCAAAAGATGCTCCTAAAAGGACAACAATTTTAGCATCACATACCGATAGCCCAGCCCTTAAACTCAAACCTCACCCTGTATTTATTGATGATACCCTCCCTTTTCTCCGCGTTGAAACTTATGGTAACCCCATCTTAAGTACCTGGATGAATCGTGACCTTGTCATTGCAGGACGGATTTTAACATCAGAGGGTGATGAGATAGAGCAAGACCTCCTCTTTTTAGAAAATGCTCCTGTAATCATTCCAGGACTTGCGATCCATCTCGATCGAGAGACCAATGACAACCCAAAAAAAATCGATAAAGAGCATCACCTATGCCCTCTCATTGGTATTGATGTAAAAAATAAAACCCCTAAAAAAATCTTTAAAGAACTTTTGGGAATTAAAGAAAGGTCTGTTTTAGCAGCAGATCTTTACTTGGTCCCTTTTGAGTCCCCTAGGATTATAGGAATTCACTCTGAGATGATCAGCTCTTACCGTATTGACAACTTAGGAAGTGCCCACGCTTCGCTCTTAGCTCTCCTTGCTGCAGAAAAACATCCTAAAGATTCAATTCAAATGGCAATTTTCTGGAACCACGAAGAGGTGGGATCAGGAAGCGATGAAGGGGCAAGCTCCCCTTTCCTTATCGATATACTCAAGCGGATTACTCTCAGTTATAAAATGGGCGAAGAAGACTTCATCCAGTTGAAACAAAGATCTAATATTATTTCAATCGATATGGCCCATGCTTACCACCCTGGCTACAAGAACAAATATGACAAAGAAAATACTCCAAAAATTGGAAAAGGGATCGCCATAAAGTATAATGCGAATCAGCGGTACGCAACAAGTGGGCTAAGTGCAGCAAAAATTGTAAAAATCTGCCAAAATAAAAAAATTCCTTACCAATCCTTTGCTTCTGAATCAAACCTTCAATGTGGAAGTACTGTTGGCGCAATTGCCGCTGCAAAAGCAGGGATTCAGACGGTCGATATTGGTATTCCCCAGTTCTCAATGCATGCCGCAAGGGAGGTGATTGCGATCAACGATCACCATAATCTTTGCAAACTTCTTAAATCGATTCTTGAAGCTTGATCTCACCTTTGGTAAACTAACTGATATGTCAGAAAACCACGAACATTTTGAAGGGAAAGATACTATTGAGCACCTCCGCGCAGCGCGCGAAAAGGGGGCAAAAGCTACTGCCGAGCTACACGGCACGGAGATGCCTGGATACATTTCTGCAGCTGCCGATAGCGTCAAAGAAACAGCAATTCTCCTTATAGGGATGTGGATCCTTCTGTATCATTTTGATATCCCCCCAACAAAAACTTTGTGGATCTTAGGACTCTTTTCGATAGGTTGGCTTTTTTGGAAAGTGGGACGGAGTAGCCTACTTGGTTGGGCACGTCTTGAAAGACTTCACCGTTTGATAGAACAAGAACAGTGGGAAATCGAGCATCACCGCGCCCAAGAAAAGGAAGAGCTCGTTACAATGTATCGGCAAAAAGGGCTTAGTGGAAATCTTCTCGATCAGGTTGTTGAAGTCCTAATGGCTGATGACAACCGCCTCCTTCGTGTCATGCTTGAAGAGGAACTTGGACTCACCCTAGAATCCTATGAACACCCTTTAAAACAAGCAGCAGGGGCAGGGATTGGGGTCATTATTGCAGCCCTTGGCGCTGCAATTGGATTTTTTATCGGAGGTTTTTTAGGGATCATAATCCTCCTTCCCATTATTTTTGCAGGTGCCACGATCCTACCAAGTAAAATGGAAGGGAATGAGCTAATAAAATCCCTTATCTGGAATCTTTCTGTTGGAGTCCTTACAATCGTCTCTATTTACCTTATCGCGGCAATGGTGGAACATGTCTTCCTCTGAATCCCCTTATATTTTTGATGAGTTTTTCACTTCTGGCTTAGAGGAAAGTATCAGCCCCTTTTTAAAAAGAAGTTCGAGAAAATGGGCTCATAACCTTAGCCTAAAAAGTTCCCTTGCAGCCGGTTTTTTTCTTTTGTGCTCCTATATTTCCTCTCATTTTATGCCCGATCTCTCCCATTTCTTTTTGCTCCTTGTTTATTTTCTCGCTGGAACACCCGCTCTTCTCCATACAATTGAAGATATTAAAAATTTAGAGATCAATATCGATGTCTTAATGACCCTGGCAGCCTTTCTCTCTTTCATAATTGGAAGTCAAATGGAGGGTGGGCTCCTTCTCGTTCTCTTTGCTTTTTCAGGAGCGATGGAAGAGTCTGTTTCCAAAAAAGCGAAAGGGGCACTGATCAATCTCCACCATCTATCACCCACTGTTGGAATGGTTGTTGGGGAAGATGGAACCCTCTTTCAAAAATCGGTCCGAGAAATTGATGTGGGAACCCATCTCCTTGTTCGAGCCGGTGAAGTTGTCCCCCTTGATGGAAATGTGGTTGATGGAAGCTCCTTTGTTAATTTGGTACACTTAACGGGAGAAAGTGTCCCCGTCTCCAAAACAAAGGATGATGAAGTGCAAGCGGGAAGTCGCAATCTTGATGGAACACTTACCATTGCTGTTACAAAAACAAGTGCCGAGTCAACCCTCTCTAAAATTATAAAACTGATCAACGAAGCACAAGGGATGAAGCCGAAGCTCCAACGGTTTCTTGATAAGTTTGGAAAACGGTACGCCATCACCATCATCTCCCTCTTTTTCCTTTTTGCACTCACCCTCCCTTGGATTTTTTCGATCCCATATTTTGGGATTGAAGGATCGATCTACCGCGCTCTTACCTTTTTAATTGCAGCCTCCCCTTGCGCCTTAATTATCGCAACACCGACCGCCTATCTCAGCGCCATTAATGCCTGCGCGCGAAAAGGGATCCTCCTTAAAGGGGGAATTACCCTCGATGCCTTTGCAGGATGTCAGACGATTGCCTTTGACAAAACAGGGACTCTCACGACTGGGAAACTCACTTGCATTGGTGTGGAACCCATTGGGACCCCTGATTATTCCGTTGAAGATGCGATGGGCATCGCATCAAGCTTGGAGAGGCATGTCACCCAACCCATGGCAAAAGCGATCTGCCAATTTGCAGATCAAAAAAAAATCTCTCCCACCCCAATTACCGACTTTCAATCGGTTCCCGGTTTTGGTCTTAAAGGAATTGCAACGATTGATGGAACAAAAGTCGACGTAAAAATTGGGAATGAAGCTTTTATCTCTCCCGATAAACCACTCGATAAAAAAGGGGTAATGATCTCCTTCCTTCAAATCGGCAACTCACTCTTCGATTTCCGCTTCGAAGATACCCTTAGACCGGGAGTTAAAGAGGTCCTTGCCTCTCTAAAAAAGAAAGGGCTCGCAGTCGTCATGCTCACCGGTGATCATAAAGAATCTGCCAATACTGTTGCTAAAGAGCTAGAGATCGATGAAATCTATGCCGATCTCCGCCCCGAAAATAAACTCGATATCATCTCAAAACTATCTGCTGAAAAACACCTCGCCATGGTTGGCGACGGGATTAATGATGCTCCTGCGCTTACCCGCGCAAGTGTCGGGATCTCAATGGGAGAAATAGGCTCTGCAACCGCAATCGATGCTTCCGATATCGTCCTCCTTCAAGATGATATCATCCTCATATCTTGGCTCCATAAAAAAGCTAAAAAGACAATGCTCATCGTCCGCGAAAATCTCACCCTCGCCCTCGCCGTCATCTTCCTTGCGACAACCCCCGCCCTTCTTGGGATCATCCCTCTCTGGTTCGCTGTTGTCCTTCACGAAGGAGGAACAGTACTCGTCGGCCTCAATAGCCTCCGCCTCCTCCGCAAATAAGAGCTATCAGGTCTCGTAGAAACCTTTAAATTGCTCCTTATTAGCATCGACCCATGCGCAGGCTGCATCTAAATTCTGCAACTTACTTCCCGTATCTGGCAAAATAATCGGTTTTTTCGAACGCACCCAGTTATGAGCCTCTTCTTTTGAAACATTAAAGAGCCTCATGACTAAAACAATTGTCACAATGGGGCTCCGGTGTTCCCATGAGTTACAATGAATCAAAACGTTTTTGAGAAACTTAACTTTAAAGATATAGAGGGTTTATGTCCAACACTCCAAAAACTTCTCAATGAACTGATACTTATTAAAATAAAAACCTGTTCGAAAAATAGGGAAACGCTGTAGAGTGCCGGACTTTACAACACCAGAGAAAGTTTTTCGCCACTATTCTGAGGAAGCATCAAGTGTTGTACTTCGTAGTTAAAAGGACTTAAAAAAAACTTTAATTAAAAGGAATAAAAAAATGTCATCACAAATACCAACTGTTCAACAAGTAATTACAGATGCTACAAGTAAAGAACTACTTTCATTATTTCACGGTAACTATCCAGCAAAGCAGATTTCTTTTATTGTTGAAGGGGAAAGGAAATATATTGTTAACGAAACAAATCCTGATGAATACCTGACAGAAGTCACCCCTTACTCTCTTTCAAACTGTACAATCGAAATCTTTAAAAATGTAGCAAGGGCAGTAAACAAAATTTCCAGATACGAGATGATGCGCATTACTAGTAGTAACGATGTGATAGATCTTGTAAAAAGGGGAATGGATGTTGTTGGAGTATTAACGATGACGGACGAGACTCCTGGAGGAAGAGCCTTCGGAGGCCATTCTAGGAGAGATCTTCATAGACCAAACAACGCGGTTATTGCTATAAACGCTATCTCTGAATCTGATTGTCAAATTGGTGTTGATGGCTCAGTAGTTAGCAAAAACCCTTATCATCCCTCTCTTATTCTTCATGAAGCTCTTCATGAGTATGGAATACCTGACTTTGGCTCCCCAAGATTTTATAACAATCCTTTGATGAAGAAGTTAATGAGATCCTGCAATCGCTGGGGAGGAGACGGTAAATCGGTAATGATTTATGGAAACAAAGATTGTCATAGATCTTCCTTATCAAGCAAAAATGGTGAGTTACAACTCTTGTCATTAGATAAGAGATTAATCCAAGAAATACTAAAAAGACACGATAATCAACTTCTGGAGATTTCATGTCCCATAAATCAAATGTATATCAAAATTTCTTTAAGAACTTTAGAGGATGAAACCAAATCATGTGAACTTTTAGATCTATTTTATAGAAATTGCAAAGGAAGTATGTCGTGGATGTGTTCTCCTAAATGGGAGTGGAAAAGCAAAAGACTATCTTCTAGTAACCATGATATTGCACCAGGTAATTGTCGTGAAAGAACCCATAAGTTATACCAAAAGTTATGTTTGACACCTACACCTACACCTACACCTACAC
>CBEWFH010000004.1:0-17968 GCA_965555895.1 uncultured Simkaniaceae bacterium | reverse complement strand
ATGCGATTGTCGGATGGCTCTTTTTTACTAAGCGTCCTGCGGCACGTAATCCCAGCCCTTCAGTTCGGGCATGAAGGGCTGAGATAACCTGCAATATAATCGATCTTAACCCGAGCATGATTGTGTTTGTACGCTCTGAAAAAGACCTATTACAATTGGTGCAAAGCCTCCTTTGAACTGGGGATGTAGGATTTGCAACAGCGCCAACCCTTACTTTCATGAGGGCCTGTGTAGTTGGCAGATAATATCTATATGCAAATGGCTTGGGGTTGGAACGTCTAACATGGAATCCTACAATTAAATCAGAAGAGATCTTAATCGTTTTTGGAAAAACATGCCGCCTTATTTAGAGTTGGACGAGCTGCCCCCCACGCGAACCTACCAGTGCCATCACCTTGACAAGGGTCTCCATAAATTAAAGACTCTACTACATCAACAACAGCTTCCATGATACTTCCTTGATTTAATTGTCCCATCTTCTTAACAAACGAGAGGATAATCCCATGGCTCTTTATTTTCAAATGTTTTAACATGATTGCTATGGATTTAAAGCCTAAGCACAAGGTGGGGGATACCCACCGCGAATTTATCTTTACAAAAGTTCTTCGAATAGATGAGCTCCAGATAGTTCTTTATGAACTGACCCACGGCCCAACAGGGGCGCGGGTGATGCACTTAGATGCCGATGATCCAGAGAACTTGTTTTGCCTATCGCTTCAGACATTGCCGAGTGACTCGACAGGAGCTGCCCATATTTTAGAGCATACGGTGCTGTGCGGTTCGAAGAAGTTCCCCGTGAAAGACCCCTTCTTTTCGATGGGACGGCGGAGTCTGAATACCTTTATGAATGCAATGACAGGTGCCGATTTCACCTGTTATCCTGCATCATCGCAGGTGGAAAAAGACTTTTATAATTTGTTAGAAGTCTATTTGGATGCAGTCTTTTATCCTGAACTCAAAGAGATGAGCTTTTTGCAAGAAGGGCACCGCTTCGAGTTCGATCCTGATTTGATGTACAAGGGTATTGTTTACAATGAAATGAAGGGAAGTCTTTCGAGTCCTGAAACTCGATTTTGGCACGCGATTACGAAGTATTTAACCCCAGATCTTACTTATGCCTTCAATTCAGGGGGTGCCCCGTCCGAGATTCCCAGTTTAACCTATCAGGGACTGAAAGATTTTCACTCCACATATTATCATCCAAGTCGGTGCGTCTTTTTCTTCTATGGTGATTTGCCACTCGAAAAACATCTCGATTTCATTTCTAAGAATGCCCTGAAAGGAGTGGAAAAGCTCCCTCACCTCCCTAAAATACCGAAGCAAAAACGCTTTGAAAAGCCCATCACTAAACAAGGATATTATCCTTCAAAAGAGGGAAAGGACTTTGTCTCTTTTAGTTGGTTAACAGCATCGGTTGAAAATCAAGAGGATGCTCTAGCACTTGCCGTTTTAGATTCTATCTTAATGAAAAACGATGCCTCCCCTTTAAAGCATGCCCTTCTAAAATCTGAGCTCTGCGCAGGGGCCGATGGCTATCTTGACACTGAAATGTCTGAAATCCCCTATGTAATCATCTGCCGCGGCTGCAAGGAAAAAAGTGCCGATGCAATAAAAAAGCTGATTCTTAAAACGCTTGAAGAAATCTGCGATAAAGGGATTGATGAAGAGCAAATAGAGGGAGCCATTCATCAACTCGAATTTTCTAGACTTGAAATCACCGGTGATTATGGCCCTTTTGGACTCACCCTTTATATGCGCTCAGTTCTCTCTATGCAACATGGGTGCCCCCCAGAAAATTCCCTCACCGTTTATGGCCAATTTAAAAAACTACAACTCCTTGTAAAAGATCCCGGATATCTCCCTGGCATTATCAGAAAATACTTCCTTGAAAATCTCCATTTTTTGAGCCTTATTTTCTCTCCTGATGCGGAGTTAGAAAAAAGAGAGGAAGATGAAGAAAAAAAACGCCTTAAAGAGATTGAAAAATCACTCAGCGATGAGGAAAAAGAAAAGATCCGAAAACAGACAGAAGCTCTTGAAAAATTCCAAGAAAAAACAGAAAACCAATCACTCGAATGTCTCCCAAAAATCCTCATAACAGATGTCCCCAAAGAGACCCAAGATTTTCTCCTTTCCCATGAGCAAGAGGAACAACTAACAGTTTTCCATCATGAGTGTTTCACAAACCATATCGTCTACGCAAAGGTTCTCTTTGATCTCCCTAAAATCGACCGCGAAGATCTCCCCTACCTCCAGCTTTTTGTTTCTATTCTTGCGGAACTCGGCGCAGGAGAAAGAGATTACAAGGAAAATCTCGAGTTTATCAATGCTTATCTTGGCGATTTTGGTGCAACACTTAATCTTTATCCACAGGAATCTGATCCTAATCTTCTCAAGCCCGCCTTTGGCCTTAAAGGAAAAGCGCTCAACCGAAATCTTGATAAACTTTTTAAACTATTTATCGATGTCTGCCGGAGTCCCGATTTAACCAATCATGGACGAATCAAAGAGCTCATTTTGCAAATCCACACCTCTCTTGAAAATCGGATCAACCGTAGTGCTATGTCCTATGCGGTTCAAAAGTCATTGTCCCCCTATACGCAAGGAGCCCACATCGGTGAACTTTTAAGTGGACTCCCCTATTTCCAATTTATCCGAAGGCTTGCCGGTGAGATCAATACAAGGCTCCCCAAAGTGATCGAAAAATTCAAGGCTCTGAATGTTGCCCTCTTTCATCTGACCTCTCCCCATTTGGTGTTAAGTTGCGACGCAGATCAGTACCGCATTCTCACAAAAGAAAATTTCTACTTTTTAAGCGAACTTCCTGCAAAACCCTTTATCCCATGGGAAGACCTCGTCCTCCCCCCCTCTGTCCCATCCGAGGCGCGGATTATTTCCTCCCCTGTTGCCTTTTCATCTTATGGCCTTTCAACAGCAACACTCCAAGATCCAGCCGCTCCTGCACTAAGTATTTCAACAGACCTTATAGAAAACACCTTTCTCCATAAAAAAATAAGGGAACAAGGAGGGGCATACGGCACAGGTGCTAACTATAACCCAACCTCAGGGAGCTATTACTTCTATTCCCACTGCGATCCCCATATTGCAGGAACATACGAAGCCTTTAAAGAAGGGATCAAGAGATTAGCTGAAGGAAAGTTTACCGATCGCGATTTAACAGAGGCTAAACTGGGAATTATTCAAGGGCTTGATGCCCCTATTTCTCCAGGATCAAGAGGCTCCGTGGAATATTCCTACTTCCGGGAAGGATATACCAAAGAGATGCGGCAAGATTTTCGCGATCACCTCCTTAGCACCACAAAAGATGAAGTGAAAAATGCCGCTCAAAAACATCTCAGGGGAAACCCAGGAATTAAAATCACTTTTGCAGGAGAAAATCTAATCCAAAATGAAAATTCGAATCTTAGCGTTTCTCCTATTTAATCTTTCTCTTTGGGGAGGCCCCTTCATTCTCCCTGCAAAAAAAGCCCTTGAAGCCACCGTCCTTATCCATGTAGATGGAAAAAAACAAGGGGGATTTTTCGTCTCATCCGATGGAGACATTCTCACCCTTTATCATCCCCTCAAAGAGGGAGAAAATATCATTGTTGAACACCATCTTAACTACTATGCTGCAACTCTCCTCTCTGGAAATCCAGAAACCGATATCGCCCAACTCCAAGTTCCAGATCATCACTTTCCCTATCTTGAAGTTGCCTCCTCGCGCGATATTCTACCAGGCGAGTGGGCCCTCATCGCCGTTTATCCCCTCCGCCTCTTATCAGTGCGTCGCGCAATGATCAGCGCCCTTGATAAAGATTTTCTCATTGTTGATACCCCTTTTAATCCTGGAGAATTTGGGGGCCCCCTCCTCAATCTAGATGGCGATGTTATCGGGATCAACTGCTCCAACTCCAACGGTCTTGGCCTTTCAATCCCTATTGAATAAAAAAATCTCTGCAGTAAAATCCTCCTTTCGATAAGATGAAAATCTAATCTTAAGGAGAGAATATGAAACGACTTTTTACTGGAATTATCTTCACTGTATCGCTCATTATGGCCCCAACTTTTGCAAAAGAAATGGCTCCTGAAAATGATCCCCTTACCTATGGAAATCGGTACCCTAGCAATTCAAATATTCCAGGAAAAGCCTTTTCAAGACCTTTCATTGATCTCTCTAAAAGTTGCACCCCCGCAGTTGTCTTTATCAGAGCAGAAGGAGGATCGGAGAAAGGATATGATCCCAATAACATGTTTAACGATGACTTCTTCAACCATTTCTTTGGTAGACCCCGTCGCTCTCCAGGACCACAGATCAGCCAAGGTTCCGGCTTTATTATTTCCAAAGATGGTTACATTATGACCAACCTCCACGTTGTTCGTGGTGCAAAGAAGCTCACTGTTCACCTTCAAGATGACTCGAACCGGCAGATAGCTGCAACGTCTATCGGCGGAGATTCTCATACCGATATCGCTATCATTAAACTCGACGATTCCTATGGCAATAACTACCCCTATCTTGAGTTTGGTAATTCTGATGACTTAGAAGTGGGAGAGTGGGTTGTTGCAATTGGAAACCCCTTTTCACTCGAAGCAAGTGTCTCCGCAGGAATCATCAGTGCTAAAGGACGTCAAGGACTTCAAATTTCCGACTACGAAGATTTCATCCAAACCGATGCCGCAATCAATCCCGGCAACTCAGGTGGTCCTCTTATCGATCTCGATAAAAAAGTGATCGGAATGAATACCGCAATTGTCTCTCAGTCGGGTGGATACATGGGAATCGGCTTTGCCATCCCCAGTAACATTCTTCAAAACATCAAAGATCAACTTGTTAATAATGGAGTAGTCACTCGGGGCTTCCTCGGTGTTTCTCTCCAGCCGATCGATCCCGATCTCGCCGAAGCCTTTGGAACAAAATCCACCCAAGGAGCCCTCATTGTTGATGTCGTTGAAGGTTCCCCTGCTGAAAAAGCAGGGCTTAAACAGGGAGATATTGTCACAAAAATGAATGGTAATCCAATCAAGAATCCCGGACAACTCCGCAACGATATCATTCTCCTCCCTCCACAAACAAAAGTTGACCTTACCATTAACCGCAACGGGAAGATGATGAACATCCCAGTTGCTTTAGGAGAGTTTGGGGCCAATACCCTTACCTCGAGCACCACAGCCTCCCGCCACCTTGGCATCTCCGTCGATAACCTTACCAATGAGAATATCAAGCGGTTTAAATTTAACCAAGATGATAAAGGAATCGTTATTGTCTCTGTCGAGCCGAATTCCCCAGCCGATAATGTAGGGATCAAGTCAGGCTTTCTCGTGATGGCAGTTAACCACCAAAAGGTGACCACCGTAACCGAGTTCAATGACGCGCTAAATAATGTAAAATCGGGGCAAAGAATCCTCCTCCTCGTCCGCCAAGGACAAGTGATAAAGTTCTACACCCTCAAAGCAGAATAAAAAAAGAGCGCAATATAAGCGCTCCTTTTGAAAAAAAACATTAAACCAAAAAAAGTGAGACAGCAAGAGATCCTAAAAAGGAAACTGCTAATACAGGTGCAATCTCTTTTAAAGATCCTCCGACATCAGACATAGAAATTTGCTTCTTTCCGTTATCATCTATAAAATAATAATCTCTACTGATGCGCCAATCATCTGTAATTCTCATTTCAGTATGTAGAGGTCTACCACCACTTACTCTTTTGGAATGATCCAAGCCCATTTTGAGGGATGGATCGTTTATAACTGTACAAGCAGTATTTGATATCTCTTGAACCTTATCAAGCGCAAGTCCGAAAATAGATGGCCCTTTGTCCTCAATTGAAAAATCCAAATGCTTTAAGTCAGAATGACTAATTGATTCCGCCCTTTCAACTCCGAAGTGCAACATCAAACACAAATGTATTTTTAACGATTTCTTTACCTTACTCTCTCCATAGAACTTTACTTTATTTCTAATCTCAAAAACCCAAATTTGCATTCTTTAGGTAAACACTCTCCTTTTTTTATTCGAGTTGGTACTTAAGGAAAGTTGTGAGGCCTTGAAGAAGCTGGGAAAAGTGGTGAACATCTTGTCGATTTCCACGAAGATTTAGCCAAGTAGCATTGATCTCGAGTTGAATCGCTTCGATCCCCTGTCCATAAACCCACTTTGTCACTGTTTGCTCCCGCTTTGCTGAAAAGTAGTTAGAAGAAAAGTTTCCCATTCCCTCCTGCTTTAAACAACTGGTCAAAAGATTAAGCGTTTTTAATGGGTAAGAACATCCCCTAAGGGTTCCATAATCGATATCAAAGGGACGGTATTCATGGGCGCGATGAAAATCGATCTACAAGTTTCGGCTTTTCTGAAAGGATTAGCTGAAGGGTTTCCTTATAGAGATTGTCATCACTAGCGTTTGGATTCCAAGGAGGAGGGGAAGAGAGGTAAATCACAGAGTCTGTGAACCATGATGGCAAGCTCTCCTGTCCCCTTATCTGCAAAGGAAACTCCCTTTCTTGAGGCTTTTAGAGCATGGGGAGCAGAAATAATGATGGGATGTCTCCCTTTGAGAACAGTGATAGGATTTCCATTGTCTATTTGGATTTCTTGTGCTTCGATAATATGGCAGAGTTTTACAAAGACCTGCTTAGAGCGAGACTCTTTGGAGCAGGTTGTTAAAACAAAACAAAATAAAATAAGGGCAATCTTTCCGATCATTCAAATATTGTGACAAGGAAAGTCTTAAGAATGGAAGGGTTTTACTGATCCATTAGATCTTTAAAGGCAGGGGTTTCTCGAATGGAGTTAAAGACCTCTTTGGAGAGGATCTGTTCGAGATTATCGATGCCTCCTTTATGGGCTGCTTTGAGCCAGCCTATGGCGGATTCGGCTTGCGAAAGGGCAGCGCATGCTTCGGCGCTATTGAGGGCAATTTGTGGGTCGGGAAGGTGTTGGAAAGAGGGACCAGCAAGTTCAATGACAAGTTGATAATCTTTTACTTCGTAGGCAGCGCGGTGGAGAAGGAGTTTTGATTCAGGATTGAGGTGTTTCTTAATCGGATTTAGGAGATCGTAAACCGTTTTGTACTCATTTTTTTCAGCTTTGAGGTCTGCGAGATATTGGGTGGTGAGGTTAAAGATCATCCCCTCTTTGGCTTTGGTTCGGATCTCTTCGAGCTTGGGGATCGCGGCCTCTTTTTGGCCAGAGTTTAGGAGGTCTTCAACCTCTCTCATATCCTTGGTAATTTCATCGCTCCGGTCACTCTCTGTGACGACGCGGGATTGTCTCCAGGAGGTGAAATTTTGGAAGGCGAAGAGGAAGAAAATCGCACCGACGAGAAAATAATCGATAAAGAAAAAGACAATGCTAAAGCCGCAGGAGAGGAGCATACTTGTAAAGATGGCATATTTAAGCCCTTTGGCTCCGAAGATCGATTCTAAAACAACGCGAAGGAGTTGCCCACCATCAAGGGGCATAACGGGAAGGAGGTTGACAATGGTCCAAAAGAGGTTAACCCAGGTAAAGATTTTTAAGGAGTAAAGGGCATAGGGGTTTTCAAAAAATCCAGTCGATAGAATGAAGAGACAAAGGAGAAAGAGTAAAAATCCAAAGATAGGGCCATTTAAAACAACGAGAAACTCACGCCAACCACGGAGGCGGGGACCTTCGGGGTAAGTGAGTCCACCAAAAGCGACAAGTTGTATCCGGGGCTTTTGACCAAAGTAGCGGGAGGTTAAGGCGTGACCATATTCATGAACAAGGATCGATATGAAAATAACTCCCATCCAAATGAATGTGAGGATAATAGGGTGGGAGGTTTGTGCACTATTAATCCAGCCGATCAGAGCGGCTGTCACAAAGAAAAAGGGAGAAATCTTTATTGGTATCTTCATCTCATCGCTTGTAGAATTACATTTCCAATATCTGCAGGAGACTCTGCTACATGCACCCCTGCTGCGCGAAGAGCTTCCATCTTACCTTCAGCAGTCCCTTTTCCGCCAGAAACAATAGCTCCGGCATGACCCATTCGCCTTCCGGGAGGAGCGGTAATGCCCGCTATAAAAGCACCAACCGGCTTGCTGCAATTTGCTTTGATCCAATCAGCCGCTTCTTCTTCAGCATTTCCCCCGATTTCCCCAAGAAGTAGTATGCCGTGCGTGTCGGGGTCTTTTTCGAAGTGTTTCAATACATCGATAAAGTTTGTCCCGTTGAGCGGATCTCCTCCAATCCCGACACAACTCGACTGTCCTAATCCATTTTGAGTAGTTTGCCATACGGCTTCGTAGGTTAGTGTTCCTGAACGGGAAACAATTCCTATTTTTCCCTTCTTATGAATATATCCTGGCATGATCCCAATCTTGCACTCGTCGGGAGTGATTACTCCGGGGCAATTGGGACCGATAAGTCTTGAGGTTTTTGAATCCCTCATAACGCGCGATACTTCTAACATATCGCGGATGGGTATCCCTTCTGTAATACAGATAATAAGGGGGATGCCAGCATCTTCAGCTTCTAAAATAGAATTGGCTGCAAAGGGGGGTGGAACAAAGATCATGGAAGCATCGGGATCGACTTTTTGCTTGGCTTCATAAACGGTATCGAAGATGGGAATATTAAAGATCTCTTGTCCCCCTTTTCCAGGAGTGACTCCCCCCACAAATTTCGATCCATATTCAATGCACTGCTCGGTATGGAACTGTCCCGATTTTCCGGTAATTCCCTGTGTGATGACCTTGGTGTTTTTATTCACTAGAATCGCCATTTATTTTTTCCCTTTTAAGGAAGCGACTGCTTTTTCAGCGGCGTCTGCCATCCCTTCTGCAGAGATAATAGTTAATTCTGATTCTTTAAGGATGCGGCGCCCCTCTTCAACATTGGTCCCTTCTAGGCGGACAATGAGTGGGATTTTAATACTTAGCTCTTTGGATGCTGCAATCACCCCTTCCGCAATCGTCGCGCAGTTCATGATCCCCCCAAAGATATTGACGAGGATCGCCTTTATATTTTCATCGGAGAGGATAATCTTAAACCCTTCGGTTACTTTCTCTTTGCTCGCACCTCCTCCAACATCGAGGAAGTTGGTCGGCTCTCCGCCATAGTGGTGGATGATATCCATCGTTGACATCGCAAGACCCGCACCGTTTACCACACATCCAATGTTTCCAGAGAGAGAGATGTATGCGAGGTCATGTGCCTGAGCGGCCACTTCATTCGCGGGCAACTGGGTAGGATCGTAGAAATCTACGATCTCTTTTTGCCGAAAAAGGGCATTATCATCGACGCTAAGCTTGGCATCGATTGCCCAAATTTCGTCGTCCTCTGTTTTAACAAGAGGGTTGATCTCTAAAAGAGAGGCATCAGTTTCGATAAAGGCTTTGGCAATCGCTGCTGCAACCCCCATCCCCTGTTTTGCCGTTTTTCCTTTCCACCCCATAAAATTTGCAAGTCTTATAAGATGGTAAGGTTTCACACTTCCATCCAGCCCGATCGGCAATTTTAAGATCTTTTCTGGGCTCTTTTCTGCAACCACTTCAATATCCATCCCTCCTTCAGGTGAGGCGATGAGTATTGGCATGGCATGTTCCCGATCGATAATCGCCCCCAAATAATATTCTTTTGCGATATCAACAGGTTTTGTAATCAGAACCTTATGAGCAACAATGCCCTGAGGTCCCGTCTGATTGTTTACCATCTTCATTCCAATGAGCTTTTTAGCCATTTCGACTATCTCATCTTTTGATTTGGCAAACTTTACCCCTCCAGCTTTTCCCCGGCCGCCAGCATGGACTTGAATCTTAACAACTGCCTCCGTGAGTCCCAAATTCTGAACAACTTGGCTCGCCTCTTGAGCCGACGATGCCACCCCAAAATCTGGGATAGGCATACCATATTTCTTCAAAATTTCCTTAGCTTGGTACTCGTGGGTGTCCATAATCCCTATATGTGATAGGATAGATTTCCAATCAATGAAAAACTGAGGCAAAATGTTTCGTCTTTTAAAGTCAGGATTTAACAAACTTCGAAAAGCATTTTCCAAAACCCGTTCCATCCTTGGGGATAAAATCCAAAAGCTCCTAAAGGGTCCCCTTGACGAGGAAACCTTTGACGAACTCGAGCAAATCCTCTTCGAAGCCGATCTTGGATCGACCCTTGCCACTGAGTTTGTACAATATGTGAAAAACTATGGGAAAAAGTACAACCACCCGATCGACGCGATGAAAGCCCATGCTGAAGATATCCTCCATAAGCCCCCACATGTCCAAGGGAAAAAGCCAACATCCTCTCCGAAAGTGATCCTCGTTGTCGGGGTCAATGGAAGTGGAAAAACAACTTCATGCGCTAAACTTGCTCGCATCTATAAACAAGAGGGAAAGAAGGTAATGCTTGCTGCAGGGGATACCTTCCGCGCTGCAGCGATTGAGCAGCTCAGCACTTGGTCTGAAAGACTTAAGATTGATTGTATCAAGTCAGCACCAGGAGGCGATCCTTCCGCTATCATCTTCGACGCCCTCACCGCTGCAAAAGCCCGCGGCCACGACGTCGTCATCGCCGATACCGCCGGCCGCCTCCAGTCTAAAACAGATCTGATGAATGAACTCGCTAAAATCAAACGGGTCACCGAAAAAGTCGTCCCCGATGCCCCCCACGAAATCTATCTCGTCCTCGATGCCACCACCGGACAAAACGCCCTCGACCAAGCCAAAATCTTCAACGAATTCACCCCCCTCACAGGGCTTATTCTTACTAAACTTGATGGCTCTGCAAAAGGGGGGATCATCCTCTCCATCTACCACCAGATGGGAATCCCCATCCGCTATATAGGAATCGGAGAAGGAGCGGAAGATTTCCTCCCCTTTTCTCCCGAAACTTATGTCGATGCTCTTTTCTCCTAATCCCGATTTATGTTTTAATAAGAAGCATGAACGATTCCGACTACAATTCTCTCATTGATGACACACTAACTTATGTTAAAGAGCTCCTTCCACCAAAGGAAGAGAGGGTAAAAGTTGAGCTTCCTCCAATACCAGAGCCCCCAAAGCCAAAGCCCCTTGTTGTGGGAGAGCCTCCTGAACCAACCGCTCCTCTTCCAAAGTTAAAGCCAAAATCAAATGAAGAAGAAACTAAGATCTTCATTAAACTTGAGCCCCTTCCAGCTCCCCCTCATGAGCCAACGGAAGGAATCCGAAAGATTTTGAAGGAGATCGACCCCAATCTCTATATTCATGATACTATTCCGAGCGATTACAAAGCGAAGCGGATTAAAGAAGCATGGAGAGAAAAACGGGGGACCCCTGCAATCCCGATTCTGTTTCAGGGAAATGAATACCGCACCTTTATAGCACGAATTGCCAAAGCGATCGACACCGTTTATGGGTCATGCCGTATAGTTAACATTACTCCTGGAAAGAAGTGGGATCTTTTTCTTGAATCTGAGAATTTAAAACTGATCATCGCCCCTGATGCTTTTATTTTTGGTACCAAGGAACTCCTCCCCTTCTATCAAGAAAATCCGCAACAAAAAACGCGCAAACTTGGTGCTATTCCCCTCCTCCTCCTTCCCGATCTCTCTCTCTATTACAAAGATCCTTATTTAAAGCGCTCACTTTGGAACATCATATGCAACATGATCAATTCGCTGCCGTCATCTTAGACAAAGGGCTTGATATGCCCCTTGACTACGCATTGAATGAAAAAGTAGAAGTAGGCTCCCGCGTCCTGGTTCCTATTCAAAATTCCTTGAGGAAAGGAACTGTCGTTGAACTCAAAAACACTTCATCCGTTGCCAAAGTCCAGCCCATTAAAGAGGTCCTTTCTGAAGAGCCCCTAATCGGTCCAGAACTATTTGAACTTGCAGACTGGATGTCCCGCTACTACTGCACCTCTTTTCGAAAGGTTTTAAAGATCCTTTTGCCGGCAACCATTCGAAAAGAAACAGAGGAAAAAAAACAACTTTTTGTCCGCCGCTTAATGGCTCCCAAACAAGCATCAGAACTTGCCATTTCTTTAAGAGAAAAACACCCCTCTCAAGCAAAGGTTCTCGATGTCCTTTTAAAAAAACCGAAAGGGATTTTACTCACAGAACTTTTAGAGCTTGCAGGGACATCGAAAAGTCCTGTGACTAGTTTAGAAAAACAGGAAGTCATCTCCATAAAACCGTTGCAGATTGACCGCTCACCTTTAGAAGATATGGAGTTTTTTCCTACAAAACCCAAAGTGTTAAATGGCGAGCAAAAAGAGGCTCTTGAAAAAATTACAGGAGCCCTCAAAACTTTTCAAACCCATCTCATTCATGGAATCACTGGAAGTGGAAAAACAGAAGTTTATATACAGGCAATCGATGCGGCGCGAAAGATGGATTTGGGGGTGATCCTCCTTGTCCCTGAAATTGCCCTTACCTCGCAAACAATTGAGCGATTAAAATCCCGTTTCACAGAGAAACTGGGGATCTTGCACCACCGCCTGAGTGACGGAGAGCGGTTTGATATTTGGCATGGGATCCGAAAAGGAGAGATAAAGATCGTTGTGGGAGCTCGCTCTGCTATTTTTAGTCCCATTAAAGACTTAGGTCTCATAATCGTCGATGAAGAGCAGGAATCCTCTTACAAACAAACCGATGAAGAGCCCTGTTATCATGCCCGCGATGTCGCCATTGTTCGGGGGAAAATGGAAAGTGCCACGGTCGTTTTAGGGAGCGCTACCCCCTCACTTGAAAGCTATGCAAACGCTAGAGCCGGAAAATATAAGCTAAGCACGTTAAAAAAACGGGCTACCGGAGCGATCCTCCCCAAAGTAAAGATCGTCGACATGAAAGCCGAGTATGCAAAATCGGAAGGGTTTACCCTTTTTTGCTCTGATCTGATCGATGGAATTAAAGATCGTTTAAAAAAAGGGGAGCAAGTCCTCCTCTTCCTAAACCGTCGGGGATACCACTCCTTCCAGATGTGTGCTAGTTGCGGGAAAAGTGTCAAGTGTCACCACTGCTCGGTCAGTTTGACCTTTCATAAGAGAACCAATCACCTTGCTTGCCACCTTTGCTCCTTTGTCATTGCTCCACCCCCAACCGTATGCCTTACCTGCAAAGGGACTGCAACACTGAACTTTAAAGGGGTGGGAACCGAACAGGTTGAGAGGACTCTTCATGCTCTTTTCCCCGATATCCGCACCCTCCGAATGGATGCCGATACAACGCGCCATAAAGGATCTCATGACATCCTCTTTAAGCAATTTAAATCGGGAAAAGCTGATGTTTTAATTGGAACACAGATGGTAGCAAAAGGGCTCCACTTTCCAGCCGTTACCCTTGTTGGTGTCCTTAACTCTGATGGAGCCCTCAACCTCCCCGACTTCCGCGCCGGTGAAAATGTCTTTCAGCTCCTGACTCAAGTCTCCGGGCGATCAGGCCGCGGCGATCTTAAAGGAGAGGTGATCATCCAATCATCCCTTAAAGGACACCCGATCTTCCACCACGCATCTACCGAAGATTATGCGACCTTCTATAAGGAAGAGATGGAGACGCGTGAGCTTTTTGCTTTCCCCCCTTTTTCTCGCCTAGCCAAACTGATCTTTTCTGGAAAAAATGAATCTTATGTGAAACGATGCGCTGAAAATTTTTATGCCGCCCTCCTTAAAAAACTCCCCGCTTCCTACACACTCTATCCCGTCATCCCCTCGGGCTATGCCAAAATCAAAGATAACTTTCGTTTCAAAATCCTCATCAAAGGGGCAAATCCTCTCCTCCTCTCCTCTCTCCTTCAAGAAACCCGAAAAGAAGCAAATCTCCCCCGCTCAATCCGCCTTCTGATCGATATCGACCCCATCTCTACTTTTGCTTAAAGGGTTGTTTTGGTCAGGACATTCCTTTAGGTAGCCCCTCTTCATTTTGAAGGCCGCTTGGCAATCATCTCTGGAAGAAATTCGCTATTCTATAGTACTGGAGAGCCTGTTTTCCGAATAAAAGGTTATCAAGTTGTCCAGGATCTTTTTTTATGTTGTAGAGCTCATATTGAAAACCCGTTCCATTAATCGAAAAATAAACGGCATAGGTCCAATCATCGTAGCGCAAACAACGGATATGGGAGCTTGGGACATTATCTTTTAAGAGGTAAACGTCGTCATAGGCAAAAACAACGGAATCACGAACCGCATCGAGTTCACCGAGTAGCACGGGCATTTGGCTCACTCCTTGAAAAGATTCATGATCATAGGAAACCCCAATCAAATCTGAAATGGTTGGAATCAAGTCTAGGTGACTATAAAAGGCATCTGTCGTCAGTGCATTAGGGTAAAGTGTAGGGTTGGAGGTGATAAGGGGAATGTGAATTTCCTCTTCATAGGCTGTGTAAGCCTTTTCCCGCATCCCATGTGAAAGCCCCAATTCTCCATGATCAGCTGCTCGGATGATAATGGTATCTCTCATAAGATTATTCTGTTCGAGTGCATCTAGAATAGCCATGATCTCTTTATCAACCACGGTATGGAGATAAGCATAGAAGTTAACATAGTCAAGGTGCTGTTTTTGATTTTTGAAAGGAGCGATTTTAGTTGGATCGAGGATTTCGTGAGCAAAGTATCGTTGAAATTACTAGGGAGACTGATCCCCATATTTTCATAATCTTCTAATTTCTATCCACCCTTATCCCATCCAATGGGAGAGACCCATACATCGTGAGGGATTTACAAGGGAGATAAATAGACAAAAAGGTTTCCGCGTTTTTTTTTATCCTGAGCACCCATTTTTCCTAAATAATCTAAGATGGATTCTCCCTATCCTTCCACTTGTCTTTTATCGGAGCTATCCATTCCCCTTACATAGCGCCCATCATTGTTCGCATAACCTCCCCCTAGCGTTGAGAGGGCAAATTTCTTATCTCTGATATAAATGCTATGGTCTGCATTTCCTGAATCTGGAGGGTTCCAATATAAGGGTCCGTAGGTCTCTCTCATCTTGGCAATATCTTTTTTAGATCACTTTTCTGCTCCATCAGCGGCATAGCTCAAATGCCATTTCCCTTTCCAAACCACATCATAGTCGGTCTTTTCTTGGATGAGTACAGCCAAGTTTCCCAAAACCTCTTTCGATGGCAATACTGTAGATGTTCCTGAACCATCAAGTGTCTTTGAAACTTGGTTGATCGTCGAAAACTGACTAGTCAATATAAGAGCCCTGGAAGGAGAACACATGCAAGCTGCGGTATATGCTCGCTTATATGCTAAACCATGTTTCATCAGTCTTACTTGTGAGGTAAGGTTTTTTTCTACCCACCCCTCCGGGTGCATAGGGTGCCGTTCTTGATCTGTTAACAAAACGATAATATTTGGACGCTCTTCTAAAGGCTCTACTGAAAAGAGGATCTGCGGCAGTAGCAATATTGAAATAATAAAGAGTGTCAATTTCATGAGATTTTTTCCTTCTTATCATTGTCCCTAATAAAAAATATTTAGCAAGAATAGATAAAAATTTTTCACTGGATTTTGCCCATAAACTCATCTATGATAGGGAAAAACTTATATAAGCACGATGAACTTTTATATTGAACCTTCTGTCATTGAAAAATATCCCCACCTGAAGGTTGGGGTCCTTATTGTCCAAGGGATCAAAAATCAAGGCAATATGGATGAAATCGCTAAACTTGTCGAAGCGACTTCGGAAAGTATCAAAAAGAGTTATGCTGGGAAAGAGATCACTAAGGAACCGAAAATTTTAGATTGGCGAGAAGCTTATAAATCCTTTGGTTACAAGCCGGCCTCTTACAGGTGTTCTGCTGAATCCCTTTTAAGACGGGTGATTGGTGATAAGGGACTCCCCTCCATTAACCCCGTTGTCAACTTATACAATATGATCTCAGTTAAATATAGCCTCCCTGCAGGCGCCGATGATCTAGATAAAGTGAGTGGAACGATTCACCTTGCAATGGCAAAAGGAGACGAACCCTTTATCACTTTGGGATCGCGCGAAGAAGATACTGCAAAAGAGGATGAAATCATCTACCGCGACGATAAGGAAGTTCTTTGTAAAGCGTGGAACTGGCGAGAAAGTGACACCTCCAAAATTACTGAAGAAAGTACAAATATTTCCCTAGTCATCGAAGGACTTGAACACACCCTCCCCGGTGAGATTATAAAAGCGTTAAAAGAACTTCAAACGCTCATCCAAAAGTATTGCGGAGGACAAGCGAAAAGCTACTTCCTCGATCAAGAAATTTTCAAGGTTTGCGAAGAATCGAAGCTAGAAAATCGACATATTGGTGTCGACACCCCTGAACCCGACTACCACTCCCATGAATCGTTCCAAACCCGAAAACAAAAGCTCAAAGAAATCCGCGAAATGGGGATAGACCCTTACCCTCATAAGTATGAGCCCACACATCAAATGCGCTCTCTTCAAGATAAGTTCGAAGGATCAGCCGTTGGAACAAGTGAAGAGGCAGAAGAGGGGAAAACAGATACCGCTTGCATCGCTGGACGTCTCGTTCTATTCCGCGCCATGGGAAAAAATGCCTTCGGTCAAGTTCAAGATGAGACGGGACGAATTCAAGTGATGTTCAATAGAGAGCAGACCAAAGTGAGCGGCCTTTCAGAAGGAGAAGTTCCCATTAAATTCATCGAGAAAAAATTCGACCTTGGGGACATTATTGGCATTGAAGGACACCTTTTCCGCACTCAAAAAGGAGAACTCACCGTTTTTGCCACTGAGGTGACCCTCCTCTGCAAAACCCTTCTACCATTGCCTGATAAACATAGTGGGCTTACCGATAAAGGAACCCGCTACCGGAAACGGTGGCTTGATCTTATTACCAATCCTGAGTCAGTAGAGCGTCTACGAACACGTAGTTTTCTTGTTTCTAAGATTCGCCGTTATTTTGAAGATTCTGACTTTATCGAAGTAGAAACCCCCGTCCTCCAAAACATCTATGGCGGCGCAGAAGCACGCCCCTTTATTTCGGAGCTCAATGCCCTTCATCAAACGATGTATCTCCGAATTGCGATCGAGATTTCCCTTAAAAAGCTTATCGTAGGTGGCCTCTCCCGCGTCTTTGAAATCGGCAAGGTTTATCGGAACGAAGGACTCGATCGAACCCATAATCCTGAATTCACCATGCTCGAATCATACGCCGCTTACTGGGACTATAACGATGTGATGGTCCATACAGAAAACCTCTTTGCACACCTCGCTAAAGAGCTCTATGGTACCACTGAAATTGGGCTGCGGAAAGACAAACAAGGGAATGAACATCTGATCGATCTCAAAACACCTTGGAAATGCCTTTCGATGAAAGATGCCATTAGAACCTACGGCAAAATCGATCCCGATAAACTCTCCGATGATGACATGAGAGCAAAACTCAAAGGGGAAATCGAAGAGGGGAAAATCAATAAGGCTCCCCGCGGTAAACTCATCGCTCTTCTCTTTGAAGAGTTTGCTGAACATCACCTGATTCAACCTCACCATATTATCGATCACCCGATTGAAACAACTCCCCTCTGCAAACTCCACCGCGATCCAAAACTCCGCGAGGAAAAGTTTGTCGAACGATTTGAGTCTTTTATTCTCGGCTATGAATTTTGCAATGCCTACTCAGAACTTAACGATCCCGAACTTCAACGCTCCCTCCTTAAGCAGCAAAATAAACTCCGCGAAGGAGGAGATGATGAAGCAAATCCGATGGACGAAGAGTTTATCGAAGCGATCTGCCAAGGGATGCCCCCAACAGGTGGTCTCGGCGTCGGCATTGATCGTCTTACGATGCTCTTCACCGATGCATTCTCGATCCGCGACGTCCTTTACTTCCCCATGATGCGCCCCGAAGAATAGCCGAATTTTCATGAATTCGGCTACTAGACTAGCTGTATTTTCTAAAATTCAGTTGATGAGACTAGAAGAATGATTGCACAAGAAATTTATCGCCAACCCTTTCTTATCGAAGGATATTATGAGGATGCCCCGAATTTAGTTGAAACTACCTTTTGAAAAAGTGGTCCCGTTGC
>CBEWFH010000003.1:0-18521 GCA_965555895.1 uncultured Simkaniaceae bacterium | reverse complement strand
TGTCCTTTCCTCATTTTTGATCATGTCATTTTATAGTGTGATTGCAGGATGGGGGATGAGCTATGTTTTAATGTCCCTTAATGGTTTTTATCAGAATCTTTCCTCTGAAGAGATTTCAGGGGTTTTTGAAAAACTTTCTCATTCTGGGAGCATTTCTCTTTTTTGGCATTTTCTTTTTACCCTTATCACTATGAGTATTGTTATGTCCGGGGTACGAAAGGGGATTGAGTTTTGGTCGAAGATCATGACACGAGCCCTCTTTGTCATCCTCTTGGGGCTATTTTTCTATAGTGTAACTCTTGAGGGATTTGGAAAAGCTGTCCATTTTATTTTCTATCCGGATGTGCAAGAGTTTAGTTTTTCAAGCGCTCTTGAAGCATTGGGCCTTGCCTTTTTTACTCTTAGCTTAGGGCAAGGAATTATGATTAGTTATGGAAGTTATATGCGGAAGAAAGAGAATATTCCGCAGATGGCATGCATCATTGGTTTTTCAGTGGTTGTTGTGGCTATCCTTGCTGCAATGACTATCTTTCCTGTAGTTTTTACCTTTGGCTTTGAGCCTCAGCAAGGATCGGGACTCATTTTTAAAACCCTTCCCTACCTTTTTGCGCAGCTTCCTGGGGCCCTCGTGATCTCAACGATCTTTTTTATCCTCTTCGTCTTTACTGCCCTTACCTCTGCGATCCCTTTTGTGGAAGTTGTAGCAACGAATATCATGGAACTTGCCAACTGGTCGAGGAAAAAATCTGTTCTTTTTGCTGCTTCTGGAACCTTTTTATTTGGAGTGCCATGCGCTCTTTCTTTTTCTCAGGGTCTTTTTTCTAACTGGCAAAATATCTATGGGCTAAATTTTTTTGATACGATCGACAACCTTGTTTCAACTTGGATTATTCCTATTGGAGGACTCCTCACAGCTCTTTTTATTGGATGGGGACTCAAACGGGAAATTTCTAAGGAAGAATTTCCCCTTGGAAAAGGGTGGCAACGCTTTTTCCGTGTCTGGCATTTTTTCATGAAATGGATCATTCCCTTGACAATTTTTTTGATAATCCTGCAAAAAAGTGGGATCATTAATTTAGATGGAGTTCATGGTTCTTATGCAGTCGAACATGATTCCTTTGAGAAGCCGAGCACCTGATTTTAAGCTCGTAGATATATTCACTGATGAGATGACCTCTTTAAAAGAGATTCAATCTGATATTGGAACGGTTGTGATGTTTATCTGCAACCACTGTCCTTATATGTCAAACATATACAGGAAATGCTTTTGCATTATCTCGCGATTACATCCCCAAAGGGATCTCCTTTGTAGCGATTAATTCCAATGACACGATGGCCTATCCTGAGGATGGTCCTCTCGAAATGAAAAAGCTAGCTGTAGAACTCGATTTCCCCTTTCCCTATCTTTTTGATGTCACTCAACAGGTAGCAAAAAACTATGGAGCTGCCTGCACCCCCGATTTTTTAATAATTATTTTGATTTAAAGCGCAGATTATAATCTACTCGATTTTAAGAAGAAGAAGGTGCAGTTCTCTAATAGAGCAATATTTTCCAGGTAAAGAGTTAAAGAGAAAATTCGAACCCACTTTAGCTGCTTCATTTTGTTCTGAGGAACTTCGTCCTGCTCTAGAAAGAGGCGAGAACTTTACAGCTAAATGGGATTGGGCTGAAGGGGTCATTTCAGTCAGTTCGGGGGGCTTTGAGAAAAAACTGTAAGTATGGTCCTATTGTGGACCTTCTTTTTGAAATGCAAAATGTTATTTCTCATTCTTTTGGTATAGCGGAGCGCTATTCTATGATAGATGGAACTTCAGATAAAACTAAATATGTAGGGACTTGGCGTGCACCTCTTGTTAATGAAATAGCATATAAGGCTCTTCATGAGCTCCTTTCTCTTCATTTAGGAGTAATGCGGGTGGGGGAAAAAGAAGCAATTCTTAGAAAAAAGATTGAGGATGTTGAGTATTTTGCAAAAGAGGGAGAAACATGGGCGCAAGATGTCTTGATTAATCTCGAATTTTTCAATGAGAAATATATGGCATCTCAGTTCTACCCATCAAATTTCAAAGTCCCTTTTTATGAACCCGATTGTTATGAATTCGAACTTCTCGGGATCCTTGATAAGCGGAAGAAAGATCTTCTTCTCAAGTAGTTTTTTCCCCATTTGCCTTTTTGCATGAAGGATAATCTTTTCAAACTTCAATAATAGGAACCGATTTGCACTTGCAAAGACTCTCACTCGATTGAGGTGGTAGAGCCATTTTGCTTGAATAGGAAGGGGGCCAAATCGATCGATTAACTCATCAAAGAGGGTATCGATCTCTTCACTATTTGTTGCTTCTCCTAGGCGGTGGTAAATTTCCATGCGGAGGCTTGTCTCTGCAATATAAGAAGGGGGAAGGTTGGCGTCGTAGGAAAATTCCATACGGGTATCAAAGAAGGTGAGGGAGGTCTCTTTTTTCATTGTATCGATCGTCCGTTTCAGGAGCTTGCAGTAGAAGTGGAAGCCAATAGCAGAAACATTGCCCGATTGTTGTACGCCCAGCATATCTCCTGCCCCCCGAATTTCTAAATCACGCATCGCAAGTTTCATCCCTCCCCCAAAGCCAGAGGTTTCCACCAAGGCGTTAAGACGCTTGCGAGAAATCTCTTGGAGTGAGCGGTTTTTTGGGACTAGGAAATAAGCATAAGCGGTTCGAATCCACCTTCCGACGCGACCACGAAGTTGGTAAAGGTCAGCCATTCCAAAGGTATCAGCTCGATCGATTAGAATAGTATTGGCATTAGGAATATCAATTCCATTTTCCACTATTGTTGTTGCAACGAGGATATCGATATCACCTTGTTTGAAACTATGGAAGATTGCGTCGATCTCATCAGGAGGCATCTGTCCATGCCCTACACCTATCCGCGCCGCAGGAAGGAGGGCACGTAGCTCATCGGCAATATTGTGGATCGTTTCAACGCGATTGTGGATAAAGTAAGCCTGACCATCCCTCGAAAGTTCGCGGAGTAGAGCATTTTTAATCAGTTCTTGATCCCTTCCCGCTAGAATTGTTTTAATCGGAAGGCGATCTTGTGGTGGAGTGTTAATCACCGACATATCTCGGGCGCCAATCAATGAGAAATAAAGGGTCCTTGGAATAGGTGTTGCAGAGAGGGTAAGACAATCAACCCCTACCTTTGCCTTCTTTAAATACTCTTTAGCGCGGACACCAAACCGTTGTTCCTCATCGATAATAATCAGTCCAAGATCTTTAAATTGGACATCTTTGCTGATAATTCTATGGGTTCCAATTAAGATATCGACAGATCCTTTTGCGACTTCCTCGAGTGTTTTCTTTACCTCTTTTGGTTTCACAAAACGGGAAACAACTCCCACAGTGATAGGGAAGTCAGCCATTCTTGCTTTGAACGTCTCATAGTGTTGCATGGCAAGTATTGTTGTTGGAACCAAGACGGCAACCTGTTTTTTCCCATCGTAGGCCGCTTTAAAGGCAGCCCGCATCGCTACCTCGGTTTTACCATAACCCACATCACCACAAATCAGACGGTCCATCGCTTTGTCTGAGCTCATATCCTCTTTCAGTGCTTTAATCGCTTGGAGTTGGTCGTCGGTTTCAACAAAAGGGAACTCCTCTTCAAAAAGGAGAAGATCATCACTATCTTTGGGGAAGGGAAGCCCTCCCTTTGCCTCACGCATTGCTTGGAGCTGAAGAAGGTCTTTTGCGTACCCAATGATTGCTATTTGGGCATTGGCTTTAGCTTGTTGCCATTTTTTTGCTCCCATAACACTTAAAACAGGAACCTCTTCCTTAGCACCAATATAGCGACTAATTAAGTGGGACTGCGAAATGGGAACATAAAGGCGGCCACTATTTGCATATTCGATAAGGAGAAACTCTTCCTCCTCTCCCTGGTGGTTTTTTTGCTTTTCAATGCCACAAAATTTCCCAATTCCATTATGGAAATGGACAATGAGATCCCCCTTTTCTAGAGCGTGGAATTCCGAAGCTGGGGTGTGATAGGTATTCCGCCATTTTTGTCTGGAGACCTTATACCGTTTCGTTAGTTCCGGGTAAGGAAGGAGGACAAAAGGACCATCGAGAAGGACAAATCCACTCGAGAGATATCCCCGTTTAAATTCCCGCTCTTTCGGAAGAGGGAGGAGAGTTTGATCGATCTTTTCCTTGAAAGCATTTTCTTCTCCTTCCGATGCGGAGGTAAATATAATCGAGATTTCGCCACTCTTCCTAAGGATAGCCTCGAGCCGTTTGTCCTCATCTACATCTTCCCAAAAATAGTTCTTAATTGTCTGGAAAGCGTGGCGCATCCGTTTGGCATTGATGTTTTGATTAAAGATCTCAAACTTCACCTCTTGTAGAGGGTTTTTCCCCGAATAAAAATCTCTTCCCACTTTTTCTGCAACTTCTGTTTCGCTAAGTGATTCAAGGGGATGTTTTGTGCAATAGATCCTTTGTAGCCGCTCAGTCATTTGAAAGAGCTCAGAAAAAGAGAGGAAGAAAGAAGTCGAGGCACCAGGAAGATTTTTAAGAGCAACATACCGATCTTCAATCGCTAGAAGATCATCAAAAAGGATAACGGTATCCTCTCCCAAATAATCGAAAAGGGAGGAGAGTTTATTTTCTTCTGTGAGGAGGGCATGTTCTACAGCTGGAGGGATGAAGATTTCTTCAACCTTTTCAATAGACTTTTGTGAAATCGGATCAAAAGTTCGGATCTGGTCGACATTATCATCAAAAAAATCGATCCTATAAGGGTTAAAACTAGAGAGGGGAAAGATATCAACAATCCCTCCACGAATCGCAAATTCTCCCTTATCCACAGCAACACTTGTCCGTACATCTCCAAGATCTACAAAAAGCTCTGGAAGGAGATCAAAAGGAATTTCATCCCCAATTTTGATCGTCATTTGCTTGTCTTTAAGGGTTGCAGGAGAGCAAAGTTTTTGTAAAACCCCTTGGAGTGGGGTGAGAATAATATGGGGGTCGCGACTTGTTAGAAGAGTATTTAAGATCTCAAAACGCTTACCAATGATGTCGGGGCTTGGAACAATCTCTTCACCCGGAAGAGTTTCCCATGCAGGAAAAGATAAAACATCTCTTTCAGAAAAAAAACAAAGGTCATCATAAAGACGCGTTTCTCTTTCCCCTCCCGTAATAATCAGGACATTCTTTTTCAAATTGTTAAGGAGTAAAAGAGAAAGTATTGCCTTGGGGGCATCCCAAAGTCCCTCGAAAAGGAGACTCTTTTCAGTTGCTATCGCTTGCTTTATCGCTTGTATCGATGGAAGTGTTTCAATTTTATGTAGCATAGGAAAGATCATAGCACGCCTTGAAAAAAGTTCTGAGGAAAAATTTATATTCGCATAAAAAAGGGGTTTGTGCTAAAATGTATGGGTATATTGCAAGTCGAAAGGCTTGTATGGGGAAGGAGGGGAAATCTGTCTCTCTGTCAGCTTAGAAGGGATGTGTCAAAAGCTGATAGAGACATTGTATCTTCGTCTCTTTTGCATTCCCAGTAAAAATTATTTTAATCACTGAGCGTCAGTGATATATCAGATTCGTGCAGTCTAAGTTTCTTTTTTCCTAGTCCGATCTAATAGGACTAGGTTTTCCCTCCAGCTTAGACTGCACTTTTTATGCCCGGGATTGGATGATTTCTCCGCGCGATCTTCTATATCTTTTCTCCTGGGAGAGGACCTTTTTTCCTCACCCATAGCTATAGGCTATGGGATCGTCAAAAATGCCCCTCCCAAAAGAAAATCTATAAAGAATCTCACATAGAGTTATCTCCAAATGCTGAGCTTAGGTCAATAGTCAAGTATAGTTTTTAATATTATATAAAAATTAATTTAGAATAGTGTTTTTTATTAAATATTGTTATAGTTATTTGCAATTAAAATATTAATGTCACGCAAAATCATGCTGACAGGCTATTCTCGAAGCATTTCTTGGATTTTATCAAAGGCGATAATAACCCCTTTAGGATTCTTTCCTCCCGCTTGTGCCATCTCTTTTCTCCCTCCCCCAGTTCCTTCGATAAACTCTGCAATGGCTTTGATAAGAGTATTGGCATGGATCCCTTTTTCGACAAGGTCGGGAGAGACTTTAATGAAGAGCTGACATTTTTCTCCTTCGATAACGCAGAGGAGGATCACTCCCGATTGCATCCGATTCATGAGGTCATTTCCGAGATCGTTAAGTTCACTTTTTTGGATATCAACAACAGCGCTGAGGATGGGGATCTCTTTTGCTTTTGTAATTTTTGCCATTAGAGTGGATGCGAGGTCATTTAGGGATTTTTTTCGTGCAAAGAGGGCTTTTTCTTTAAGACGTTCATTTTCCTTAACAAGATTTTGAAGGGCATCTTCTACTTTAGGGAGATTTGCTTTCAGGGTGAGGGCGATGTTGGAGAGTTGGTCTTCAAGAGCGTAACGGAGTTTCTCAGCCTCTTTTCCCGTAACTCCTTCGATCCTCCGAACCCCTTTGGCAATGCTTCCCTCTTTAGCGATGCGGAAATATCCCACTTCACCCACATTGTTGACGTGGGTTCCACCACACAGTTCTTTAGAGTAACCGTTGATATCAACAACGCGGACAACATCGCCATATTTATCGCCGAAAAATTGTTTGATATCGGGATGTTTTTGCATCTCTTCAAACTTTAGTTCATAGGTTTTTAAGGGGATGTTTTCCCAAACTTTTTCGTTTACAAGTTTTTCAATCTCGCGGATCTCATCCTGTGACAGGGCTTTGTGATGGTTAAAGTCAAAGCGGAGACGTCCCGATTCAACAAGGGAACCTGCTTGTTTTATGTGGGTGCCGAGTACTTTTTGGAGGGCCCAATGGAGGAGGTGAGTGGCTGTATGGTGTTTGGCGATTTCTCTCCGCCTTTTTTGATCGATTTCTGCAACGACCGGTTCTCCAATAATAAGGATTCCTTTCTCCAAAACACCATGGTGGGCAATGACACCGGGGTAGGGAGTTTGGCAATCTTGAACAACAAAATGGGCTTTTTTATGTTTAAGGGTTCCAATATCTCCGACTTGCCCTCCCTTCTCGGAATAGAAGGGTGTTCTATCGAGGAGGATGAGACCTTCTTGCCCCGCTTCCATGGTTTCGACTACTTGACCTTCTACAATAAGGCCTGTGACAGATCCTTCCGTTTCAACTTCGTCATATCCAACAAATTCGCTGGTTCCATGGAGCTTGATAAAGGCTTCAAAAATCGTTGTTTCTGCCATTTGTTTAATGGAGGTTTTGGCTTGGCGTGAGCGGTCCCGTGCCTGTTTTTCCAAGAGTTCGTAGGCATCAAGATTTACTGTGAGTTCACTATCTTTTGCGATAAGGAGAATTTCTTCTAGGGGAAACCCATAGGTATCTTTCAGTTTAAAGGCATCTTCGCCACTAATCTCTTTCCGGTTACTTTTATTCGCTTTTTCAGTGATGTTGTTTAAAATGTTTCCACCGCGACGAAGTGTTCTTAGGAACCCCTCCTCTTCAATAGTTAGAATTTCACTGATTTGCGTCTCTGCACTTTTTAGCTCGGGGTAATCATTTCCCATTGTTTCAACGAGGCGGGGTAAAATATCAGCGAGGAAAGGTTTGTTAAACCCAAGGAGGCGGCCGTAGCGAACAGCGCGGCGGAGGATTTTACGGAGGACATATCCCCGTTCGATGTTGCTCGGCTGTGCTCCATCGGCAATTGCAAAGGCAAGGGCTCGGACATGATCGGCAATGACATGGAAGGGAGGAGCAAGATGGGTATCGGTCAGATCATATTTCTTCCCAGAAAGTTCTTCGACGCGGGCAATTAAGGTACTTAAGATGTCTGATTGGAAGATATTATCAGCTTCCATCATGAAGGAAACAACGCGCTCAAGGCCGGCGCCGGTATCGACACATTGCTTGGGAAGAGGGGTCATTTTCCCACTACTATCGCGGTTAAACTCCATGAAGACAAGGTTCCAGAATTCGGGGTAGCGCTCACCAGATTTGTCTTCGAAGGGGCTTGTTGCAGACCCGAATTTATCACCACGGTCATAGAGGAGCTCTGAGCAAGGGCCGCAAGGACCTGTCTCACCCATCGACCAAAAGTTTTCCTCTTCGCCGAGGCGGATAATCCGTTTTTCGTCGATGAAAGGTTTCCAGAGTTCAAAGGCGTCATCGTCTGTTTCAAAAACAGAGACCCAAACTCGTTTGGGGTCGTATTGAAAGATTTCAGTTGTCACTTGCCATGCAAACTCAATCGCTTCTTTTTTAAAGTAGTCACCAAAAGAAAAATTCCCGAGCATCTCGAAAAAGGTCATATGGCGCGACGTATGTCCCACATTGTCGAGATCATTATGTTTTCCCCCAACGCGGATACATTTTTGCGAAGAGGTGGCGCGGGTATAGTCGCGCTGACTTTTTCTAAGGAAGACATCTTTAAACTGATTCATCCCCGCGTTAATGAAAAGGAGGGTAGGATCATCATGAGGAACGGTTGGGGAGGAGGGGATAATGGAATGTTTTTTTTCTTTAAAAAAGGAGAGGAATTTTTTTCGTATCTCTTGTGAAAGCATAACCTGTAACTTTGTTCTTGATATCTTAATCCTTAAGACATAAAAATAAGTGATTTTATGGCTAAATGCAAGGAAGTTCTGAGATGGAAGAAGATCTAAAGAAAATTCTCGAAAAAACGGCAAATACAATCAGGCAACTTTCCTTTGAGGCCGTTCAAAAAGCCAATTCAGGCCACCCAGGACTTCCCATGGGATGTGCTGAACTTGGGGCTTATTTATATGGTCACCTTCTCCGCCATAACCCGAAGAATCCTCAGTGGATGAACCGGGATCGCTTGGTCCTTTCCGCGGGACATGGGTCAATGTGGCTCTATTCTTGCCTTCACCTATCAGGTTTTGATCTCTCTTTGGATGATATCAAACAATTTCGCCAGCTTCACTCCAGAACTCCTGGCCATCCAGAGTATGGAGAGACTCCCGGAGTTGAATCGACAACAGGGCCTCTAGGTCAAGGGGTTGGGAATGCTATAGGGCAAGCACTTGGTTTTAAGATTCTAGAGACAAAATTTAATCAAGAAGACCATAAAATCTTTAGCCCTAAAGTTTATTGTTTGGCGGGGGATGGATGTTTAATGGAAGGGGTCTCCAATGAAGCAAGTTCTTTTGCCGGCCATCTTTGCCTCGACAATTTTATCCTGATTCACGATGCGAACAAAATTACCTTAGATGGTCCTCTTGACCAATCATGTTCCGAAGATGTTCCTGCCCGTTATAAAGCTTATGGATTTGAAGTTTATCAGATGGATGGGAATGACCTTGATTCAATTGACAATGTCATGACTGAGATTCAGAAGAATCAAACTCGCCCCATTTTTATTGAGTGCAAAACAATCATTGGAAAAGGATCTCCCCATAAGGCGGGAACTTATAAAGTCCATGGCTCTCCACTCGGCCCTGAAGAGGTCAAGGAGACTAAAGAGGCTCTCGGACTCCCGGAAGAAGAATTTTATATTCCACAAGTGGTGAAATCATTCTTCGAAGAAAAACTTCCTAAAGAGGCTGCTCTCGAAGAAGAGTGGAAAAAAAGTTTTGACATATGGCAAAAAGCTTATCCAGATTTGGCGCAAGAATATCAAGCAATGCATGAAAGGGTGATTCCTACCAATTTAGAAGAAACTCTTAGTAAGATTGAATTTTCCGATCCGATTTCAGGGAGAAAAGCCTCTCAAGAGGTCCTCCAAGTTCTTGGAAAAGAGCTCCCCTTTTTATATGGAGGGTCGGCTGATCTTTCCGGTTCTGATTGCACCATGATGAAAGAATATCCACTTATTGCGCAAAATGATTTCAAAGGGCGCAATATTAAATATGGTATTCGTGAATTTGGGATGACAACAATTGCATCGGGACTTTTTCAAACCCATATGATCCTCCCATACGTCGGAACTTTTTTCACTTTCTCTGATTATCTTCGAAATGGACTCCGTCTCGGCTGTCTCTCAAAATTTCATGTGATTTTTCAATTTACCCATGATTCTGTCTTTTTAGGAGAAGATGGTCCCACACACCAACCGGTTGAACATTTAGCCTCGCTTCGGGCAGTCCCTAATCTCCATGTTTTTAGACCTGGCGATCCCCATGAAGTAAAGGGGGCATGGCTTTCTGCTCTCAATTATCCTTATCCCACAGCGATAATTTTAACGCGGCAAAACCTTCCCGTCTTAAGAGAGACTGCTCTTCCATTTAATGAAGGAGTCGGTCGTGGGGGATATATCGTCAAGAAGGAAAAAGGAAAGGCTGATTACACTCTTTTTGCAACGGGATCAGAGCTCTCTTTGGCCCTTGACGTTGCAATAGCCCTTGAAAAACAAGGAAAAGATGTACGCGTTGTTTCTCTCCCTTGTTGGGAACTTTTTGATCTCCAAGATGAGGAATATAAACGGAGCGTTGTCTGTGGCGACTTAGGAAAACATGTTTCTATTGAGGCAGGAGTGAGTTTTGGTTGGAGCCGCTTTATCGGAGAAAAAGGGATTTCAATTTCAATTGATGAATTTGGCCGCTCTGCACCGATGAGTGATATTGCAAATGAATTTGGGTTTACAGTCGATGCCATCCTCAATCGTCTCCTCTCCTCCTAGTTTTTTAAATGCTTTAGCGTGTCAAAACGAGGAACGCCCACCTGTTTGGATTATGCGACAAGCTGGACGTTATCTCCCTCAGTACCAAGAGATTAAAAAGAAGCATTCTTTAGAAGAGATGTTTCGAACTCCTGAACTTATCTTCGAAATTACGAAACAACCATTAGATATTCTTGGAGTTGATGCAGCGATTCTTTTTGCCGATATTTTGCATGTTCCCATGAGTCTTGGACTTGATGTTTCTTTTCCCGGAAAGGGGGGACCTGTTGTCACACCAACAGTCACAAATGGCGATGATCTTGCTTTAATTACTCCCCGCAGTGTCTACGAAACTCTTGGATTTGTTCAAGAGGGGATTAAACTTATTAAGCAAGAAATTGCTGAGCCCTTAATTGGTTTTTGTGGTGGTCCTTTTACTGTCATGACTTATATGACAGGGAAGAAAATCAAAAAGTGGCTCTATTCAGATCCAGACAGTGCCTTAGGACTTCTTCAAATGATCACCGATCAAAGTATTGCCTATTTAAAGATGCAAATAAAGGGAGGTGTTGATGCGATTCAGATATTTGATTCGTGGGCGAACCTCCTCTCCCGAACTGAATTTGTCAGTTTTTCTCTCCCTTTTTTAAAGCAAATTGTAGAAGCTATTAAAGAGGTTCCGGTGATTATTTTTTCTAGAGCGGCTTCTCACTTTGTCTCTGAACTCGTTTCTATCAAACCAAGTGGTATTAGTTTTGACTGGACTTACTCCTTGGATGAAATCCGCCGCCGCGTTCCTCCTACCATCGCCGTACAGGGGAATCTTGATCCCGAACTTCTCTATACCCCACCAGCTGCTATTGAAAGGGAAACCAAAAAACTTCTAAAGAGCACGGAAGGAGACCGCGGCTTTATCGCCAATCTTGGCCATGGTGTTCTTCCAGATATCCCTGTCGATCACGTGAAAGCTTTTGTCAATACTGTTAAAGCTTTTTCACCACGTGGCAGTGGGGGGCATGGAGCATAGAATTGCTTCAGGATTTCCACCTGAATCAAACCCAAATTTTGTTCCCCTATCATAGAGTAAGTTAAATTCTACATAGTGAGCGCGGAAAGCATTTTGTTTTGCCTTATCTTCTTCGGTGTAGGGGCGTTTTAAATGTCTGTTATAAATGGGAAGAATGGCATCTAAAAATGTAGTACCGATATTTTTCCACATCGCAAGATCTTTTTCAAAATCGCCGGTATTATAGTGGTCAAAAAAGATTCCTCCTACGCCCCGCTCCTTTTTCCAATGCTTGATGTAAAAGTACTCTGCCGCTTCTTTAGAAAATTTTTGGTAAAGCTCCTCTCCAAGGGCCTTTTTTGCAATGTTATGAAAATAGTGGGTATCCTCTTTCGTTTCAAATCCCATCGGTGTTAAATCATAACCTCCACCAAACCATGATAAATGAGCGGTTTCTATGTACCGGACATTCATATGAACGGTGGGCATAAAGGGATTCATCATGTGGGTGATGAGGCTCACTCCTGTCGCAAAAAATGGCTCATCATCTTCCTTAAAAGGGAGCTCTTTTCCTCTGACTCCCGACCAATTCACTGCAGCTTTTTCAAAAACATCGCCACGCAAAACAGAAATTTCACCACCACCTCCTCCATGGTGGCGCCACTCTTTTCTGAGGAACTGGGTTTTTTTTTCATATCCTTCAAAGCCTAGAATGATCTCTTCTCTAAGATCTTTCAAATAGCTTACGATTTCTTCTTGTTTTTTAGACTCTACTTGCAACATAACAATCTCCATGTCAAAATTATAATCTAATGAATCAAAAAGTTTTTGTCCATGAAAAAGATAGTTATTGCTGGTGGGGGAATTTCTGGTCTTACGGCCCGTTACTATTTATCAAAACGGTACCCGATGGCTGAGATTACACTCTATGAAAAAAGTGGGCGTTTGGGAGGATGTGTTGAATCATCCCAAGATCCCTTCTTTTTTGAAAGAGGGCCTCGCACATTTAGATCTGCAAGAAGTGAGGCATTATTAGAGCTGATCGATGAAGTTGGTCTTTTTGATCAGATTATTTATTCAAGTAAACATGCTAATCGTCGTTACCTATGGAAAGATGGGAAGCTTCAGGCCCTTGGGCTCCTTTCTCCTTTACTCCGTCCTCTTATTCCTTCTCTTCTTAAAGAATGGCGGCAACCTTATCCCTGGGAAGGGGATGAGACGATTGCCTCTTTTGCAACGCGTCGTTTTGGAAAATATGCTGCAGAAACCTTTTTCGACCCTTTAACACTCGGAATTTTTGTAGGAGATAGCCGCAAACTTTCGATCTCTGCATGTTTTCCAGAGCTCAAAGAAATGGAAATGCACTATGGATCAATTACAAAGGCCCTTTTTAAGAAAAAAAGAGAGAAAAAGAGACGGGGACTTTTTACCCTGCGTGGGGGGCTTCAAACATTAATAGAGCGTTTAGTAGAAAAAGGGTCTGGGGAAATCCATTTAAATACCCCTTTAGAGTCGCTCGATGAAGGACGGATAGTTTTAGCAGTCCCTGCCCCAGCTGCAAAAAAACTTTTTGGTGAAGATTCCAAAGCTCAGGAATTTTTTAACCAGATCGGCGGAGCAAATATAACAGTAGTAAATGTCGCCTTTAAGGAAGACCTTTTAAAACGGAAAGGTTTTGGATATCTTATCCCCAGTTCTGAAAAAGAAAAAGTTTTGGGGGTAGTCTTTGATTCTGCGATTTTTTCTGAGCAAAGCCACGCTAGAGAAACACGTCTAACAGTTATGCTAAGAGAGGGAGGGTTAGAAACAGCTTTAGAAGGTCTTCATAGACATTTAGGGATTCAAAACATTCCGAGTCAAAGTCACATCAAAGAATATTCCTCTATTATTCCTCAATATGGAGTGGGTCATTTGGAAAGGGTCAAAGTTTTTGAGAAGCATCTACAGAAACAATATCCTCACATTATTTGTGTTGGAAATTACCTTTATGGGGCGTCGATAAATCATTGTGTTGCTCAAAGTAAATCAAGATTTAAGATATAAAACCCCCAATGGAATAGCATTTTATAAATAACGATTATAAAGTAGGGGAAAATCAAAATAGCTGAAAGGCGTGATACCATAAAGCTATAAAACATCAGAATAATCAAGGTCATAAATAAAAGGGTGATAATAATTGGGGTCAAAATTGGAATGGGAATATAAAAAAAAAACAGGTAAACAGACATTCAAACTTAGTTGAATCATCCATGCCCACATCGCAAAATTTCTTATTTGGGTAATATTTTTTATCCAAAGAAGAGCTCTTGAAATCCCTATTAATGCGTATAGAAACGTCCATAGAGGAATGAGGGCCTTTATAGGGAGTGCCCAAGGGAGGCTTCCATTTTGTGACTTATAAAGTTGAAAGATCCCTTTCACGCTAATAAACACGGTGAAAAGTTCAACAGTAAAGACAATCAAGAGGAAAATAATGAAGATTTCAATTTTTTGCTTTTTTGTATACATATTAACAATACTTATCTGAAAAAATTGATAATATCAAGCGAGCTAATACCCCAAAGTACCACCTAACCAAACCTGCCTGAATTTTACAATAGGAGTAGGTTTATACGATCGACAAAGAGGGTTCTTCCTTAAGATTTTGAAGAGTTTTTAAAAGATAAGAAATCTCATCTTGAGTATGGAGGGCGTTAATGGTTAAACGTAGGCGGGTTGCTCCTTGGGGAACAAGGGGAGCTTTAAGCATTGTGGTTAAGATCGATTTTTTTGTCAGGGCGCTTGAGAGTTTTTGGCACTCCAGTTCACTTGAGCAAAGAAGGGGAATGATATGAGAGGTTCCTCTCCCTATATCCCAATGGTTTTCACTAAGGGCCTCTCGAAGAGTGCGACTCATGAATTCAATCTTTTGCCGCTCCACTTGCATATCAGGAATTAAATCAAGTGAACCACTAATCGCGCCAAGGACTGCTGGAGGAAGCATTGTTGTTTCCATTAGCTGTGGGTTAAAAGCGAGCAAATATTCCCGCATCAAATGATTTGAGGCGATATATGCTCCAAAGCTCCCCGATTGTTTTCCAAAACTTCCAAAGACGAGATCAATTCCTCTCCGATGAGAAGCGATCCCCATTCCATGCTTTCCCATGACACCCACGCTATTGGAATCATCGACATAGGTAAGTGCTCCATAAGTTTTGGCAATTTCAGCAATTTTTTTCAAATCGGCAATTTCACCATCAATTCCAAAAAGAGATTCTGTCACAATCCATTTAATCGAATTTCCCCCAGTTTTCTCGAGTAGAGCGGTGAGTTGATCCAAATTGTTATGCTCATACCGAAAGACTTGTGCACCTGATTGCGTTGCTGCCTGAATCAAGCTATGGTGGCAATACCGATCGATAAAAACCTGGGTCCGACTACTAAATAGAGTTGATAAAACTTGCTCATGCGTTTGATAAGCCGATGGAAAAAGGAGAGCACCTTCTTTTCCTACTAAGTCGGCTAGCTTTTCCTCGACACTTCGATGACACTCTAAGTGTTCAGTGACAAGGCGGGAGGAAGTAGTTCCTGCGCCCCATTCCAAAACATATTTAATCGTATTTTTTTTCACATAAGGGTGCTGAGAAAGACCAAGAAAATCATTCGAAGAAAAATTAATCCGACTTCCCTTATTCTTTTCCTCTTGGTCAGCCACGCACCGGAGTTGTCGGTACTCTTTTTGTTCCCGCTTTTTATCAAGAGCGCTCTGGTAATAACTATATTTAGCCATGATCAAATAGGGTACTCTTCTTTCTTAAAAAATTCAATAGGATAGGCATTCACAAAACATTATGGAGAACTTTTTAGGAGCTATTTATTAACGCTTGTAAACAATCGGGTGGGTCTCTGATCTTAGGTGATCACCAAACCCGTAGCGGAGTTTTTTTAGGGCGTGGAGATTGGGATCCCGTTTTTCAGGGATATAGATTGCAACATCTGCAGCGTAGGCAATTAAAAGGAGATGACACCCTTCAGGAAAAGAGAGAGGAAAGAAGGGGTTAAAGTAAATACCACTTCCCTTTTTTTTAGGAACGATAGGATCTTCTCCATCATAGTTACTCAGTTGGATGACAAGTCCACAAACCACTTTGCGGATCGAGCTCATTTCGATGAGGTTGAGTGATTTTTCTGAAATCGGTCCATCTATCAGGAGGTCGTAACCGATCCGTATGGGATATTTCTTAGAAAGGTTTGAAGCAACTTCTGCAAGGGTGGGACGGAGGACTATTTTTTTAATCCGGTCATCGGTTCTCCAAAGATCATGCTTCGTAGAGCCTGTAGACTCTTCGATCCCATCTACCTCTTCTGAAGTAAGAAGATCTTCGAATTCAACAAAGTGGTGGTGATGGAAAAAGTCATGATGTTCTTTTGCCAGGCCAAAGCGCATATTTACCTTTATACTTACTTTTGTTAGAGTAATTATAACCATTTTAGACCTAAAGTCCAATGAATACATACGACCATCTACAGAAGGGAGTTCCCTTAATAGAAGCTCAAATTAACTACACTTTTAAAGAAAAGTCTCTCATCGAGCTTGCCTTTATTCACCGCTCCTTTACCAATGAAAACCGTGCTGTGGTTGATGGTCATAACGAGCGATTAGAATTTTTAGGTGACGCAATATTGGGGCTTATTGTCAGCGATTTTCTTTATTCTCACCTTCCCGGCCACCCCGAAGGAGAGCTCTCTTACCTCCGTTCCCGCCTTGTCGAAGCTCCTGCTTGCACCCTCTATCTCCAAAAGATCGATCTCGAAAGATTTCTTATGGTAGGGAAGGGAGAGGCAATGAATAAAGGGAAAGGACGGGGAACAATTTTAGCTGATCTTTTTGAAGCCATTATGGGTGCGATCTATATTGATGGGGGAATCGAAGCTGCTCGTTCCTTTTTCTTTGATCATTTTAAACAAGATATTCTTGCCATTATAGAAAGGCCACTTCGCAATTGGAAAGCTGAGCTCCAAGATTATTGCCAAAAAAATTATCAAAAGCCTCCAGAGTATATCCTTCTTAAGGAAGAAGGTCCCGATCATTTAAAAATCTTTTATATTCAAGTTCAGCTTGGTGGAAAAGAATTGGGAACAGGAGAAGGTTCTTCTAAAAAAGAGGGGGAGCAAGCTGCTGCTGAAGACGCCATAATGTCTATGGGAAGAGGGCAAGGTGGTTAAGCAAAAATCAGTCTGGGTGTGCAACGAGTGTGGCAATAAACAATTCAAATGGACCGGCAGTTGCAACATCTGCAAAAGTTGGGATACCCTAGCTGAAGAGCTCGATGCACCAAAAAATGAAGGGCGTTTTGAATCTAGATCTCCCCGCTCGACAAAACCTGTCCTTATCGATGAGGTTAATACTGCAAGCTTTAAAAGGGTCCTTACCGGTTACCAAGAATTTGATCGTCTCATGGGAGGAGGAATCGTTGAAGGATCTCTTAACTTAATCGGGGGAGAGCCTGGGATTGGAAAATCAACGATGGTTCTTCAACTTTCAAAACGATTTGCTGATCAAGGACTCACCGTTCTCTATATCTGTGGTGAAGAATCGGCTGAACAAACCTCCCTTCGCGCTAAAAGACTCGGTATAAAAAGTGATAAGATCTTTCTCTATAGCGAAACCCTCTTTTCGCAGATTCGTGCCCAAATCGACAAGATTCACCCCGATGTTCTCATTGTTGACTCTGTCCAAATCGTCTACAAAAGTGAACTTCCATCCGCTCCTGGTTCAGTAACTCAAGTGCGTGAAATTGCCATGGAGTGTATGCATATTTCTAAAGGAAGAGGGATTACCACTTTTCTTATTGGTCATGTCACCAAAAGTGGAGATATTGCTGGTCCTCGCATTCTTGAACATATTGTCGACACCGTTCTAGAATTTGAAGGAGATCGCCAGCATGGTTATCGTCTGATGCGCTCAGTGAAAAACCGCTTTGGCCCCACTGATGATGTGGCACTATTTCAAATGAATGAAAGAGGGCTCGAAGAAATCCTCAACCCCTCACTTACCTTTTTAGAAGAGCGGATGACAGGTTCTCCCGGTTCTGTCATTATTCCCACCATCGAAGGGACCCGCGCCCTTCTTATCGAAGTCCAAGCCCTCGTTGCTCCCAGCTCTTTTGCAACTCCTAGTCGCCGCTCGACCGGCCTCGATCCCAAAAGACTTACCCTCCTCCTTGCAGTCCTTGAAAAGCGGCTAGGCTATCAACTCCATGCCCTCGATGTCTTTGTTTCAATCGCCGGCGGAATGAAAATTACCGAACCGGCAATCGACCTCGGAACCATTATCGCCATCGCCTCGTGCTACTGCAACAAACCGATTCCTTCCGATACCGTTGTAGTGGGAGAAGTGGGTCTCGGCGGAGAAGTCCGCTCCATTCCTCGCGTTGAAAGCCGCATTAAAGAAGCGATCAACCTCGGCTTCAAGCGGATCATCCTCTCCACCAAAAATCTCAAAGGGCTGAGTAAAAAGCTCACCGAAAAAATCGCTCTCCAAGGGGTCACCCACGTTGAAGAAGCCGTTAAAGCGCTTCTTGGTTAAGCTCAACCCTAGCATTTAGTTAAGTATATTAATATAAACAACTTTTTTAAAACGTTAGTTATGATATAATAGTATTATGTTTAATAAAGGGTAAAGGAGGTAAACATGTCTTTATTGATAAATTAAGGTCAGACAATTCTTTAAGAACACTAGCTTATGTTAAATTAGCAGATAACTCAGCTGATCAGTCTTCTTGCGCTGAAGCGACAAAAAAAGTGTATCCTGGGCTGTCAACCTAGTTCAAGCCACACCAATACCCTATAATGGTCCCAGAAATTAGAGCCACTTGCTAAGCTTGTTTTCTC
>CBEWFH010000002.1:0-19497 GCA_965555895.1 uncultured Simkaniaceae bacterium | reverse complement strand
TCAAAAGGAGTTGAGGCCTAATGACCGTTTACACAGTTTAGATTACACTCCCGAAAAAAGTGGGCTATCTCCACTTTTCTTTTCCTCGTTGGATTATTGAAACAGATAAAAAAACCTATTCTCCAGATTTTATGATTAATTGCGCAGGTCTCTACTCTGATCGGATCGCAAAAATGGCTCTACCTGAGACGGAACTTCCTTGCAAAATCCTCCCCTTTCGTGGACAGTATTATCATCTGAAAAAGGAAAAACAAGGCTTGGTAAATGGGCTAATCTATCCCATTCCCAACCCAAAACTCCCCTTTCTAGGTATCCATCTCACCAGAATGATTGGTGGCACTGTAGAAGCTGGTCCTAATGCCGTTCTAGCTACAGTTCGAGAGGGGTATAAAAAGTCAGATTTTATATTAAAAGATTTTACTGATGTCCTCTCTTATTCGGGCTTTTGGAAACTGAGGATGAAATATTGGAAGACTGGTATTTATGAAATGTATCGCTCCTTTTAGCAAAAAGCATTTGTAAAAAGTTTGCAGCGTCTTGTTCCAGAAATTGGAATCGATGATTTAGAAATGGGAGGGAGTGGCATTCGCGCACAAGCAATTTCAAAAGATGGAAAACTTATTGATGATTTTCTCATTATCCAAGATGAACATTCCCTTCATGTTTTGAATGCCCCCTCCCCTGCAGCAACCTCTTCACTTTCTATTGGTCAAACAATTATTGATCGCTTACCATATTCAAATATGACTTTTACAACTTGTTATGACATATTAAAACGGCCAAGGCGGAATCGGAAGTCTCCAGCAATCCGCTCTCTTGTCCAAGAAACACACCTTCACGCAAGCGACCTTATTGTCCCTTTCTTTATCTTAGAAGGGACAAACATCCGGCAACCCATTCAAGCAATGCCTGGAATCGATCGCCTTTCGATCGATCTATTAATCAAAGAAGCTGAGCTCCTTCATGCTCAAGGAATCCCTGCCATTGCCCTTTTTCCAGTTATCGATCCTTCTTTAAAAGACGAAATTGGAAGCGAAGGATGGAATCCTAACTCCTTAATCGTTCGCGCAATATATCAGCTAAAGAAGGAGATCCCCTCCCTTTCCCTCATTACTGATATAGCCCTCGACCCTTTCACCTCTCATGGACATGATGGAATTGTCAACGATAAGGGTGAAATCGTTAATGATGAAAGCTTAGATGCCCTTGTCAAGCAAGCAATCTGTTATGCTGAAGCAGGTTGCGATATTGTCGCTCCTAGCGATATGATGGATGGAAGGGTCAAAGCAATCCGCGAAAGTCTTGACAAAGAGGGACATAACCAAACTTCTATCCTCTCATATGCCGCAAAGTATGCTTCAGCTTTCTATGGTCCTTTTAGAAATGCTATCCAAACAAAACTCTCCTTTGGGGATAAAAAAACGTATCAAATGGATCCTTCAAACAGACAAGAAGCTATAAAAGAAGCCCTTCTTGATGAAGGGGAGGGAGCAGATATGCTCCTGGTTAAGCCTGCACTCCCTTATTTAGATGTGATTTGCATTCTCAAAGAAAAAACCTCTCTTCCCATTGGAGCTTACCATGTTAGTGGAGAATATGCCATGATCATGGCAGCTGATGAAAAAGGATTTCTCGATGCAGAGCAAGTTCTTTATGAATCACTTATTTCCATTAAACGGGCAGGAGCTGATTTTATTTTTACCTACGCCGCACCGCAGGTCCTAGGTTTACTAAATTAGTCATCTGTGACAGCATTAAGTTAGGCGGTGTGCCTAGATAATATCGTTAAAATGGGGGGGGGAAACCATGATAGAAAACGGGAAGCAAGTTGCTATCGAATATAGTGTGTTCTCAGATGATAACACACAGATTGATAGTAACGTGGGGAAAGATCCCCTCATCTTTCTTTTTGGATCACATCAGATTTTGCCAGCACTCGAAGAAGCTCTTCGTGGCTTAGAAGTTGGTGATAATAAAAAAGTTACATTAGAGCCACAACATGCATACGGAGATGTAAATCCACATGCTTATAAAAAGGTTGCTTCAAAGTTGATCCCTGAAGATCTTCGCTTTGAAGGGGCCCTCCTTGTTGTTTCAGATGAGCAGTTTGGGGAAATGCTCATCCGTGTTGTTAGTATTAATGGAGAAGAAGTGGTTCTTGATTTTAACCATCCCCTTGCTGGAAAGACTCTCATGTTCGATGTAAAGGTGATTGACATATCTTAAGAAGGAGGAGACTCTCTTTCCTCATGAAGAGCATTGTAAAGCCTTTTGCCTGTGGCTGCCCGCGCTCCAGTGTCGCGGAGCCATACAGATAATGCATAAGGAATATAGGTCCGACTACTCTTCTTTAAGAAAAAATCAAAAGGGATCATAAAGGCGATCCCTTTATCCCGATAGCGGCTTCCATTAACGATGTCATGGGCGCTCGTCATACTATACCAAACTGAAAAACGGAAACCACTGGAAAAATATCGCCCTAGCTCAAATCGTGCGCCCATATCTCGCGCTAGAAACTTACCCAAGCTCACTTTAAAATCGAGCTGAAGTGGTTTGATGTCATAATAGAGATCAAGAAAGTACTGAAAACCAATGAAGTGGACAAATTCGGGATCAAACCCATCAAATTTTCGGATTTTTGTTGTAAATCCAGAGCGATGATAATTTCTCTTTAAGACCCCTGCACCCTCAAAACCAATCCCCCAATTTGATCCTACAGGATAATAAAGGAATTCAGCAGCTACCCCTGCATAGGCTGGTTCAAAATATCCTGTTGCAAAGCGACCATACCATCCTTTTCGCATATAAAATCCCCGCTGGATATAGGCCTGCTCAAGAGCAACACTATTGGTCTGGAAATATTTAACGCTATCGGATCTAACGTTTAAAATTTGGGATGGATTAATCATATCCATATCTCCCACATCTGACATGCTCGATTTGATATTATAGGCTCCTTGAATCTTATAGTAAAACTGATCAAAGAGATATCCTTCAGGACCTGCAACAACCCCTGCGCTATACTTAAATTTTCCAGTAGCACTTCCAAAAAAAGTGAGGAGACGTGGGCGAATATTAAAGGTCCATATAGCTTTTGATCGGTGGTAAAGGAGTGTTCCTTCAAAAGAATTAGGGAGAGATGAAGGTTCTCGCATGGGAGAAAGCGTTTGAAATTCAAAATCACTCACAGCCCCCTCTCTAAGCCTGATAAGATCGACATTTCTAAACCGGTATTCATGTGTCGGGATCCCATCAGCTTCAATGACTACTGTTACAGAATCAATATTAGAAGGGGTAAGGGCCGCAAGGACACCCTTAAGGCGGTGTTTAAGATCCTTTTCATCCCTATAGCGGTTATTAATCATCTTAATCCAAAGTGAGCGCCCGTTGTTTTCATCTGTCGTTAAATAAATTCGATAAAGGTTAAGATCCTGCTCGGAAAAAGCAAAAGCCATTTCATGGGAAAGTTCCCGCTCATTTCTTAAATAACCGACAGGCTCAATATCAATGGGGGAGCGATAATAGAAAGGGTTATCAACTTTCGGAAAAAACCCTTTAGTTTCCCCCAAGTTATAATTTAGTGAAGCTGAAGCTGCTATTTTTTCTCCTCGAATTAAACTAATGCTGAGCTGCAATAGATCAAAAATCGAAGTTGTAAGACCAACATTGACCCGTGATTTAACTTTTCTTCCCTTGGGATGCTCGAGAATATGATTTTTATAATCGGTCGCATCCCATTCGCCGAGAAGGGTGAGTCGATTAAGAATTGGAATATTAAATTGCCTAAAAGGTGTCCATCCTATCCCTCCAAAAAAACCTTTGATCCTCCCCTTTCCCCAGCCAAAGGTTGCTTCAAAGTTATACCTTAAAAACTCCTTTGTACCGACAACATAAAAGGCGTGAAACCGCTTGGTTCCATAAAAATCTTCAAGACCTATAGAAATTTCAGGGAAATGGGGAAATCCATCCGATTTTTGAAGAAGAGCAATTTTTAGATTGGCACCCCGATCGGTAAAGTCGCCAAATCCCATCGATCCCATAATAGGATCAGGAATACCAATGTAAGTCGTATAGTTCACCCCAAATTCGAGTCGTTCCAAGGCTTGAATTGTCGCTGCATAGTTTCGATAGGGGGGGGCATAGGCAAACCCAATTGCTGCCGTTCCCACCTTATTCATCCGAGCTGATGGCATGGTAAAGTACCCTCCCATCAACGAACAATTATAATGGTAGGGGAGGGTATCATTAATCTCCTCATTCACCTCATTCACAAGGGTCAAATCATGGAATAATGAGGTAACATCCTCCTCTCCGTAGAGGGAAAAAGCGATCAGTAAGACTAAGAGACAAATTTTATTAAACAAGTAAAATTATAATTGTTGTTTCAAAAGTCAATTAATTTCGCAATTATTGGAGAAAAGATCAAGATTTTAATGAGCGTGTAAAGAAAATATTTTATTACTTTAATTATGGGTTGGATTTTTGTATCATAGCGCAATTATTAAACTAAACGATTTTCCAGAAACTAAATATTTATTATTTGAGGTTTATATGAGCATACTTCACACATCTCTTCTACAACAACTTATTCAAGCATGCAATAGAACAAAAGTTCAGCAAGAAATTCAAGATGAAAATCATCTAAATTTTCTAGCATACATTTCTTTAATGATGAAAGAAAGTGAAGTACTTATTAGTAAAATTAGTCATCAAGATGCTCAGCAGCATACCCTCTCAGCCCTTGCTTAACAATTTCTGCCATTTCAATTTTTGACGGGCAAATAAAAGAGGGAAGAGCAAAGTCTTCAGGGACCACTTCTAAAAGCCCCAATGCCTCCCCTTTATCATACTGCTCGGTCAAGAGCGACTTTATAAGGGGCATCGTTTGTATGTTAAGGGGCATCACCTTGTCGTAAACCACCCCATCAATAAAGGGGCGCAGCTCGCCATGCTGGATTGTTGTAAATTCAGAAGATTTTTTCCTAAAAAAATAGGCTTTTGAGGCGGTATATCCCTTGCGATTAAGTTTCAGAAAATGGAGAAACTCTCGTTTTACAGGAGGATCAGGAAGGGCAGAGATAACATTGTGATAAAACCCTAAAACACCACTAGAAATTTCTCCCATTAATGGATCGCCAGAAATCACTCGGACATGCTTTCCAATCTCTCCAAGGATTGCACCGGTAGGAATCCCCCGATTCACCTGAAAAAAACCTCTTTTTTCCTCAGGAATTCCCTCGCCCGCAACACTAATCACCTTTTCAGAGTAATAAACCCCTTGAGTAATCCACATTCCAACAGCAATCACATCAGAAACTGTGAGGGTCCATATAACTTGATTATTTTTTCGTATCGGATGAATGGCGCTGATATGGACAGAGGAATTTCCAATCGGATGGGAGCCTGAGGCCGAATGAACTTCTACATGGGACGGTTCAGTAAAAGAAAGAGACTGACTCCCCTCTCTATAAACAAGGTGAACTGGGCAAATTTTTGCAAGCCCCTCCAGTCCTGCAGCAAAAGCTTCTTTATTTCCATCAACTTCTAGCTCTGGAGGGGGAGAAAAAGGTGCCGATTCAATAGCTTTAATAAAGATCGCTTCTGGTTTCCAATTTGGGTGAGCAATCCTTTCGCAGGGACGCATTCGAATATGAGGGAAAAGCCCTCCTTGCATCAATGTTTCAAGAGTCCCTTTCCCTTGCTTAAAAGGGGTTTGTTTTTGATCTGTTTCAATGAGAATATAGCAAAGGCGCCTCTTTAGCCCCCTAACCACTTTTTTTACCTTTCCCGAACCGGGAGATACAAAGACCCTTCCGGAACATTTTTTGTCTACTACTAGTGGTTCCCCAACTTTCACACCCTCCCCTTCCTTCTTTAAAAGGGAAAATGAAAGAGTTTCAAAAGGACTTAAATCAAGAGCAACAGTGGATGGAAGAGAAAAGGATTTTACTTTTCCTTTTGCCTCACCTGGAAGAGGGATATCCAAACCATTTTTTATTTTAATTTTCATATCTGAATCAATCTCGATAGGTTTATTCTTCAGTTTAATCGATTTGAGCTCTTTCAGGTAATATTTTTTTTCATAATTAAGAACACAATTGAAGTTAATTGCGAGAATTTCTATACTATTTTCAACGAACCGTGGGTACTTTTATTTATGTCGATGAGTTATTTAGGACAGTTTCAAAAGCATCTTGGGAATCATGATTACGCTTCCTTTCTTAATCTTTGGGAAGAGTATTGCATGGGAGATGAAGTGGATGGAGAAGAGCTAAAACGTATATTAGTTAGTATTAAAAGTTCAGAGCTTGCAGGTCCCTTCGGGCGCCATGTTGAAAATGCCCTTCCTCTCTGGGAAAAAATTAAAGAGACTGAACTTGGCCATGAAATCCTCAAGCTAATCTACGATCTTCAAACAACCAATACTCCACAACTTGGGGGACTTGCCTTTAATTATCTAAGAGAACGGAATGCTGAAGACTCTTATTTTAACGATAAGACTCGATTGATTGGTCTTCGCGAGATGATTCGTTTTCAAGGAGCTATCGCTAACTATGAGCTCTTAACTCATATGAAAAAAGGGAATTATGTTTTCCATTCTGGTGGTTGGGGCATTGGAGAAATCATAGACATTTCCTTCTTAAGAGAACAACTTTCCATAGAGTTCGATTATCTCGGCGGTAAAAAAGATCTCTCTTTTGATAACGCTTTTAGAACCTTAATCCCTATTCCAAATGATCATTTTTTAGCACTCCGATTTGGAAAACCTGATGAGTTAGAAGAACGGGCGAAAAAAAAGCCTGTAGAGACAATTCATACACTTCTAAGAGATCTTGGCCCCTCAACTGCTGCGGAAATTAAAGAGGAACTTTGTGAACTCGTTATCCCTACTGAGGAATGGGCGAGGTGGTGGCAAACAGCGCGCGCTAAGATTAAAAAAAATACAATGATCGAAACCCCTGAAAATATCCGAAAGCCCTTTAAGATCCGAGAAACTGAAGTTGCTCACGAGGACCGCCTGCAAAAAGCTTTAGAGAAAAAGCCTGATGTTAGTAACTTAATTCAAATCGTTTATACTTTCTTAAGAGACTTCCCTCAAACCATAAAAAATGAAGAATTTCGAAAGGATTTAGAAGAAAAACTTAAAGTAGCTCTATCAATAGGTGAGCTAACAGACGCTCAAGAGTTGCAACTTCATTTCTTTATGGAAGATTTAAATGAAGGAAAGGAATATCCCCCCACACGTGACCTCATTACACGATTCACCTCTCCCGAAGATATTGTCAATGGAATTGAGATTGTTGCCTTTAAAAAACGTGCACTTATTGATATCCGAAAACTCCGAAATGATTGGCCTATTTTCTTCTTGAATCTTCTGTTGAAGATCGATCAAAACCCTCTCAGAGAGTATATTCTTACCGAGCTTCTAAAAGCAAAAAAAGAAGGGGATATCATAAAGAAACTTGAAGAGCTTCTTACTTTCCCAAATCGTTATCCCCAAGTTCTTTTATGGTATTTCCAAAAGATTTTGAAAGATGATAAGCTCCCTCTCTCTGATCTAAATGGGAAGAATCGCTTCTTTGAAGGGTTGTTAATTTTACTCAGCATGTTGGAACAAACTTCTGGAAACCGTGATCTCATTAAAAAAATACTCACTTTGCTAACAACCGGAAGGTATAATAACGTCCGAAAGATTTTCCAGAATGGTTCAAAAGATACTCTTCAAGAGTTCCTCCTTCTAGCAACAAAATGCCAAAGCTTCACAGAACACGATATTAAAATTTTTCATTCTTTAGCTGAAGTGGTTCATCCCTCTTTAGCAAAGCTTGGTAAAAAATATGAGACTAAAGACCAAGAAGAAATAATTATTTGGACAACACTAGAAGGGTATGACAAAGTTAAATCCCGTCTCCATGAAATCTCTACGGTTGAAACAGTAGATAATGCCAAAGAAATTGAAGAAGCAAGAGCTCTTGGAGACTTAAGGGAAAATGCAGAATTTAAAGCAGCCTTAGAAAGACGAGATCGTTTACAAAGTGAAATGCGAACTCTTTCTAAGCAGTTTAATCATGCGCGTATTCTTACGAAAGATGACATCAGTCCTGATAAAGTTAGTGTGGGAGTTGTCATCGATTTCCAAGATGAAACTGGGGGAAAGGTCTCATATACCCTTTTAGGCCCCTGGGAAGCTGATCCAGAAAAATATATCCTTTCATTCCAGTCAAAGCTTGCACAAAGTTTAATGGGACACAAAAAGGGAGATAAGGTTTCAATCCAAGGAAAAACGTTTACCATCTCTAACTTGCGAAATTATTTCGAAACCCTATAGTATAGGTTTCAAATTAAGAGGAATTCATATGGAAATTGTCATTGCTTCAAGAAATCTTCACAAAATTCGTGAAATACGGTCAATTTTAAAACCTCAATTTCCTCTCGATTTTACCTCATTATTAGATTTTCCAAACTATCAACCCCCAGAAGAGACAGGAGCAACCTTCGAAGAAAATGTCTTTGTCAAGGCAACTCGTGCTGCTGCTGCTCTGAAACACTGGGTAATTGCCGATGATTCTGGCCTTGTTATCCCTGCTCTAGGCGACGCTCCAGGTGTCAATAGTGCTCGCTATGCAGGAGAGCATGCAACAGACAAAGAGAATAGGGAAAAGCTCGTAAAAGCATTAGATTCTTTGCAAGAGAGCGAACGGGTAGGCTATTATGTTTGTGCACTTGCTCTAGCCTCTCCTGATGGAATCCAAAAGCAGGTCAAGGGTCTTTGCGAAGGTTCTCTTCTCCTAGCGCGTCGCGGGAGCCAAGGATTTGGTTATGACCCTCTCTTCCTCAAATATGACTATAACAAAACTTTTGCTGAGATCGATGAAGAGACAAAAAACAAGATTTCTCACAGAAGAAAAGCGCTCGATAAAATTGCTCCTATCCTTGAAACTCTATTAATCTCAAGTTAATGTGCGATATCTCATTGATGGTTACAACCTCTTTTTTAAGCTTGAAGAAGAGATTCTCCCTTTAGAAGAAAAACGGGAAGAGTTTATTACTCTTTTAGATCAAGTAGTGGGCAATCTCCGCCTTAATGTTTTGCTTATCTTCGATAGTCACTATCAAAACGCAGAAAACTTTGCTTCAAAGCGGAAACTAACACATCTAGAAGTCAGTTTTTCCCCAAAAAACCTATCTGCCGACCAGTATATTTTAGAACTTCTGGAATGGGATGCAAAAAATACTACACTCGTTACATCTGATCGAGAGTTAGGGAGAAAAGGGATTTATTTAGGTGCAAAGGAAATGTCAATTGAAGCATTTGTAGCATTTATCATCAGGGAGGAGAATAAAAAAACTCCAAAAGGGAAACCTGAAATGTCTGAGACCAACGCTAATTTAAAACGTCTCCTTACGGAATTTGAAAAAAGGCTGGATGAAAGCGACAAAGAGTAATAGAATCTTCGATCTCTGACAGGCGTTTATCAAGAGGACTTATCCTCACTCCTCCATAAGTATGATTACTTTCAATCACCTCTCGATCATTTAATACAATGATCACATGCCCTGGAAAAATGATGAGGTCAAGAGGAGCTATTTCTTCAAAGGAAATCTCTTTTCCAAATGAGAAGAGCTCCGATGTATTTCGCGGGGTGTAGCCACCTGTTGCTTCATAAAGGAGTCCCGAACAATCGAGGCCGTGAAAAGTCCAATGGGTTTCTTCAATAGAAGAGAGCTTCTTCTTTGGAGGATAAAGAGTTTTCCATTCTGGAATGCCCAAGCTATAGTTTCCACCCCAAACATAAGGAATACCCAACTTTGAATAGAATATTTTTATGACCTCATCAGGAGGAAGGAGTTCTTTTTTTCTTTCCCTTGCCTCAGAATGGAACGAACCAGATCGTCCATCAATATAAAGAGAAATAGAAGAAGGATATTCTTCTGTTGTCACTTCTAAAATATAATCTTCTTTTTCCCCTACAACCTTAAAAACTGTTCTTGGAAGTGCAATCATTTCCACGGCGCGCACAAGTTCCTGATCATCAAAAGGGAGAGAGTCCCCAAACACTTCATTAAAATGGGGAGTATTAAGAATGGGAGTTGCTTTCTCGTTAATAAAGTACATAACCCTCAAAAAGTACGTGCAAAAAATATCATATCACACTAAATTTATATTTTTTAAGGTATTTCTACCACATAGCCCGAGGATTACTATGAAAGGTCTAATAAAAATCGCATTTCTCATTCCGCTTCTAGCATTATCTCTAACAGGATGTAAGAAGGAGGGAAGCTCATTTTCTCATTCGACTAAAGGATCAAACCAACAGATTACCATTAATATTTCGGATGATCCTGCAACCCTAGATCCTAGAAAAGCGCGTGCGCTTAGTGATATGAACCTTATTCGAATGTTTATGGACGGACTGACAAGAATAGACAAGGATGGGAACAACTCTTTTGCAATTGCTAAAAGTGTTAATGTTTCTCCTGATAAAAAAACTTATACTTTTACCCTCCGAAACTGCCAGTGGTCGAATGGAGATGAAGTCACCTCTTATGATTTTTCCTACGCTTGGAAAAAAAGTCTCTCTCCAGATTTCAATTCCCCCAATGCAAATATGCTTTATGTTATCAAAAATGCATCAGAGGCAAAAATTGGAAAACTTCCTTTAAGTTTAGTTGGAATAGACACCCCAAATGAAAAAACACTTGTTGTTACTCTTAACCACCCTACTCCTTATTTCTTAGATCTTATTGCTAATCCGATTTATTTTGCTGTGAACAGTAAAGTTGATCGTTCAAATCCACGATGGGCTGAAAAAGAAACAACCTACGTAGGAAATGGTCCATTTTCTATGAAAGAATGGAAACATCACAACATGCTGGAAGCTAAGAAAAATCCAAATTATTGGGACCAAAAAGCTGTTTCTATTGTAAGCCTAAAAATGCTTATGGTCACAGAAGACACTGGATTTAAAATGTTTGATACCAAAGATTTATCCTGGGAAGGGTCTCCCTTCTCTACCATTCCCGTTGATGCAATAGAAGAATTAAAATCCGAAGAAAAACTCCATACAGCACCTGTTCTTGCAACGCAATGGGTCAGGATTAACATTGAGCGTTCTCCTTTTGAGTCAAAAAATCTTAGACGCGCTTTTGCTTATGCGATAGATCGTCAAACTATTGTTAAACATATTGCCCAAGGAAATCAAATTCCTGCCACTGGAATCGTCCCAGTAGCAATGGGGCTCCAGGAAAATCCCCTTTTTAACGATGGTGATGTGGCTAAAGCCCAGGAACTTTTTAATGAAGCACTGGCTAGTCTTGATACATCAGCAGATAAAATACCTGAAATCACCTTGCTATATGCTTCTGCAGAAAGAAACCACCTCATTGCACAAGCTCTCCAAGATCAGTGGTTCAAAGCCTTTGGAATTCGGATAAGGCTTGAGCCTGTCGAAAGCAAAGTTTTCTTTGATCGCGTTTCGAAAAAAGCTTACACCTTATCCCTCGGGAATTGGTTTGCAGATTTCAACGATCCTATTAACTTCCTTGAAGTCTTCAAATCTAAAAATGTTGGAACGAATAATACCAATTGGGAAAACACTAGCTACACCGAGCTTCTTGAAACCTCATGCAATTGTCAAACTGTTGAAGAGAGACATGCAATTCTTTCCCGAAGCGAAGAGATCTTAATGAAGGATATGCCTGTCATTCCGATTTTTCACTATACAATGCTTTACATCCAAGATAAGCAGCTCAAAGATGTTGTTCTTACAACAATGGGCACTATCGACTTTAAGTGGGCTCATGTTGAGTAGGATAAAAATGAAGGCCATTTTTGCCCTTTGTCTTTTTTGCTTTACAACTCTTTATGCGGGATCTGTCCGAATAATGAACGACAGCCACTTTCCCCTAAAAGCAGAAGTCATTTCTGCGGATGGAAATAGTAAGGGAAAAATATCAATAAATCCACAACAGCAAGCAACCTGGCAGGATTCTAATTCTGGAGCAAATGTATGGTCACAGACCCCTTATACAGTCGTCTTTACCTGCAAGGATGGAAAGCAATTTGGAGTCTTGAGTGGCATTCAACAAGGGGCAACAGTTACTGCTCTCTCCTCGTTTGGAGATCGCTACTGCCAACCAGAAAAGACTTGTAATGAGCAACAAACCTCTCCCTTTGCACCTACAAATCCATTTGAAGATGAGGCTCCAGGATCTGTAGGGCCACCAGATCCTTCACAGTCACCGGGTGACCCCATCTGGGGACCCCCATAATGAAATTTCTTATCTTAACCCTATTTTTCTCATCTCTTTTTGGGGTAACAATTAATATTAATAACGATAGCCTCTATACATTAAAGGCAACGATCTACTCGGGATCTAATGTAGAACTAACCACTTTGGAGGTTAACCCTGCTCATACAATAAAATGGCAAGACAGCTTCTTTGATGCCAAGGACTATTCCAAAGGACCTTATACCATTGTCTTTACCTGCCCATGTGGTGATGAGTATGGTACTGTCACTAGGGTTCCCCAAAACAGTACAGTCTATGCGCAGCGGGCAAGAGGAAGAAAAAAATGTGGGGGAGATACTCAACCTGATCCACATCGCGACTTCGAGCAGAACCAACCCCACTATAAGCACTAGGCAAAGAGCCTAGTGTCTAAAAAAGAAAAATTTCTGTGAGAGGGATGTCATGTTTTTCATGCGGAAAGGGACTCTCTAAAAGTTGCTCCTTAAAACCAACTCCAATAAGTGTACACGAAACTCTAGCAAGAAAACGATCGTAGTGTCCTTTTCCATAACCCAGGCGGCCATGCCCTCTATCAAAAGCAACACCTGGAACAATGATACAATCGATCTTCTCAATGGAACCCTTTGTACATAGTTCAGGGTTGGGTTCAAAGACCTTCCACTTTGGATGGAGTATTAATTCGTTGTCAGGTGCTTTTACATGAAAAGGAGCAATTTCTGTCTCAGAAATCAATCGTGGAAGGAGAAGACGCCCTTCTTTTGCTAATGTTTCATTGAGTGGGAATAGATTGATTTCTTCTTCTTTACTAGCAAAGGAAAGAACTTGCCCATAACTCGAAAGTCTTTCAAGAAGTTTTTTGGTCGCAGAAAGCGTGGCTTCATCACGCCTCTCTTTTGAAAGGACTCTTCTTATCTGGATAAAGTTTCGCCTAGTCTCCCCTTTAGGAATCATCAATAACTTGACCTTTTTGATAAAGGACTCGTTTGAGGAAAAAACCCTCTTGATCGTATAGGGTTGCTGTTCCACCACCGTTCTCAATAGTAGAGACTGGTCTGGGTTCTCCCTTTTTCATATAGGATCCTCTTTTGAGAATATCATTTTCATACTCTTCAATGAGCATGAGCGATCCATTTTTATACCAAGCTGAAGAAAGTCCATGCTTCTGATTATTCATCATTTCCCGTTCACTTTCGAGTGTCCCTTCGGGATACCAAGTTCGACAAATTCCATGAATCGTGTCCTCATACCATTCAATGTAGAGTTTGCGCTGGGGTTTTTTATTTTCAATATTTCCATAGTAAATCCACTCTTCTCCGTGTTTCACTCCATCTTTGACATGAAAAAGGGTCTTTAATTGACCCTGGGGACCAAAAAGTTTGACTTCCCCTTCAGGAGTCCCATTTCTATATTCACGAATGGATTGGAGAGATCCACTGCTATATACCGCTTGCTTTCCAGCACCATTTTCAATCCTTTCAAGGATTTTTCCAGAATAATCATGGTAAGTTGCTTGAATCAAACGATCGTCTCGGTATTCTTCTGAGTAGCATGGTTGTGATTTATCCCCTTTAAAAGTAGCAAACCCTTCCCGTCTTCCCTTTTTATAAGGAGTTTTTCCAATGACTTTTCCCTTTTCGTCATAATAAACAAGCTCTCCATTAATCAGATCATTTTCGTAAGGAATGATCTTACTCACTTGTCCATTTGTATGGTAATAGTTGGCATTTCCTTGAAGTCTCCCCTTTTCATAATTGATCTCAGCAACAAGGTGTCCTTTCTCATCCCAGGCTCGAGACATTCCATCAAAGATCCAACCAATTTGCGCTTCTTCATTTAAGTCTCCTAGCCCTTCTATGACAATGACATCTAATCTTAAAGCACCGCTGCTATACCATTCACGATAAATACCGCAGGCTCTTCCATTCATTACTTCTAGATATTGCCAAGGCTCACCATTCTCATGATAGGTCGTTAGTTTTGAGAGGGTTTTTCCATTTTTATTTCTTGCAAACATCCGCATCACTTTCTGATAGGGTTGCGGCGTGAGAAAGTTGGTCGCCTCATAGATATTTAAACGATCGATTGAACTGATTGTTTCTTTAAAACCATTTCTATCGATGATTTGAATGCTTGTCATCCGATCTTGGTTTGTCTTCTGTTGATTTCCACAACTTGAAAGAAAACCCAAGGAAACGACGATAAAAATTGCAATGGTTCTCATTTCACAATACCTCTTTTTATTAATTGCATTTCTAATAGATAAGTTTCCCTTTCATCAAGTTTTTTCTTATTCAAATTAAACCTACGAACAACAAATTGTGGGCGCCCAATTGGGGGCTCCTCATTTCCAATACGGACCCCTTCTACCGAAGATAAGATATTCCTTAAGTCACTTATATTAATTTCAACAGGGTGCCCTTGGGAAAGTTCTACCTCTTCCACTCCTTTAATGACTTCTCGATTCCCCTCAGAAAAAATGATTCGATTTTTTCCTTTTGTCAATCTCTCCAGCCGTTTCTTAACATTTTCACATGACTGAAAGGCAGGGTGACTATAGACAAGTTTAAGGGTATCAACCTCTGGCTTTAATAAAACCATCGATTCTACTGCGTGATCAATGAAGTAGTGATCAACTTCTCCATATTGATTCATAAAGGCATTGCGGTCTTTTTGAATTTCTTTCACCCGCTCCATTTGAATCGCCAATCGATCGATGTGACTTTCTAATTCTTCTAACTCATCACTTCGATGCATTATATGGATAAGTAAAAAACCAAAAGGAATTAAAACTAGGAGATAAAATAGACCAACCCAGCTCATTTTTTGGATGCTTAGCTTAGCGTCAAATTTAGGTGCGAAGGAAAAAGGCAATTTCATATTCATCTTCATTTCGTTTCCATTCTATTTCTCCATCCCCATCTATAAAAACTTCATCATCAATAATCGCATCATGAAACTCCCGTGCTTTTTTTGCTTCTTTTGAAACAAAAACAAGGTGAACTTTTGGGCGATATAATTCCTTTGGCCTTGATAGGGAAGGGTAGCTCTTTAACTCATAGTCAATCCGCTTGACTTCCATCCCTTCAAGCTTAGGATGGGAAGATATAAAGGCTAGAAGATCACTGACTAAGGGTGGAGAAGTATAAAAAAGTTCCTCATTTTTTGGAAGGCGCAATCGCTGACTTATATCAGACAAAATTTCGTCAAGAGAGTTTCCAGAAAGGCCTCCTGCAAGAGAGGGAATTCCTTTTTCATAGTGAGTCATTAATTTCTCTACATGGGTAATTAAGGCATTTTCTTTTTTTTGAAAATAAATTGAGCTGCATACAAAGGTTAAAGCAAAGAGTATACCAGCTAAAACTCCTCCTTGAATAAGTCCCTTTTTAACCAAAGAGAAAGAGCGCTTTGAAATAAAAGTTTCTTGCCGGAACTGAATGCTAGAAGAATCGTTTTTAAGGGCATCAATAGCGAGGCCGATGGGAATTGCATAAGGTCGGACGGTTTCCCCATTAAAACCTCGATGCCCCTCAATCTCGATTGGTGTGATTAACGCCTCCTCATCCTCTTTTAATAGGTTTTCAACTTCTTTGGTTCTTTCACCACAAAAAAAGACCTTTCTGTTTCCAGCCTCGTGCTCTTTGTGTGCCAAAAAACAAAACGCTCTATCAACTTCTCGCTTTAGCTTGCTCACTACGATTGCACTATCACCATCGCTCAAATCTTTAGAACCAATATGCAAAGTAACATGGCTTAAAATTCTCCCCTCTTGGACGGAAACAAGTTCAATCTTCTTTATTCCGATATGAAAAACCACAAGGCTAGGTTCTTCTGGGCAAACAAATGCTGCGAAACGGAGAAGTGCTATTGGAACAGCAGAGACCCACTCTGGATCAATTCCCTCCTCCTGAAATTCTGCAATATGTTTTTGAAGGGTTTTTTTTGAAACCGTAAAAAAATGGGCCTGTGATTCTTTTCCCTTGATATCATAGATTGGCTTTACAACAACATCCTCTAGAGAATAAGGAATCAAAGCTTCTAATTGAAACGGAAGGGTTTTATAAAGAGCCCTAACTTTTTTAAGTGAGGTGACCAGATGGCGAATGAGAAGCTCTTGTCCATCAATTCCAGATGCAAGGTAAATATCTTTTTTTAAAGAAGCGGTGTCATTTTCTTTTTCTAAACATTCAATAATTACTTCCCCATTTTCCATAGACAAATAGGCAAGGCGATAAAAAGTAGATTCTTTTTGAATTCCTACAATTTCCATACGCCAAGTATAAATGATAGGAAAGAAAAGTTAAACCCTGGAATTTTTTTCAGTCATAAGATAAAATGGTTTTATGGCTTATTTTATTTATGCAGTCAGGCTCCTTTTCACCGTTTATTCCCTAATGTTAATCATTAGGATCTTTGGATCTTGGTTCCAAAGTCTCCAACAAACTTCTTTTTTTCGTTTCATTGCCCATTATACCGACCCCTACCTAAATGTATTCCGTCGCTTTATCCCTCCAATTGGCGGTGTCTTAGACCTCAGCCCCATCCTCGGGTTTTTCCTCCTCCAATTCGTAGAGTGGATTGTTACCCGCCTTCTCCTTATGTTATGAAAAAGTTTGTAAAACCCCTAAAGCTTGGAAACCTCTCTCTTCCTTCAAATGTCTTCTATTCTCCCTTAGCAGGATGTTCTGACTACCCCTTTCGTCAAATGGCAGCTCGTTACCAGATAGGGCTCATGTTTTGTGAAATGGTCAAAATGGAGGCCCTTATTAGGCATGAACCATCAACCTACCACCTCCTCGATTATGATTTCTCAATGCGCCCTATTGGGGGGCAACTATGTGGAAGCAAACCAAAACTTGCAGGTCCCTGTGCACGGATTATCGAAGAACTTGGGTTTGATGTTGTCGATCTAAATTGTGGTTGTCCTGTTGATAAAGTGACAAAAGATGGAAGTGGAAGTGGGATGCTAAAAAACCCAGAACTCATCGGGGAAGTCATTTCTAATATGGTAGCAGCCGTTACAATTCCTGTTACAGTAAAAATTCGTGCCGGTTGGGATGATGAAAATATCAATGCTTCTCTCATTACGAAAATTGCTGAAGAAGCAGGGGCAAAAGCAATTTCAATTCATGGAAGAACGCGTCAGCAAAAATATACTGGGAAAGCGAATTGGGACCATATCAAAGCTGCAAAAATGGCTGCCACCACTATAAAAGTAATTGGGAATGGAGATGTTTTCGATGCCCAGGCGGGACTTTCTCTTTTCGAGCAAACGGGTTGCGATGCCATCTTGGTTTCTCGAGGAACCTTTGGAACCCCTTGGATTGCAGAAAATATTAAGCGGCTTGATAGTGCAATCCCACCACTAATCCCCAATGTGAAAAACCATCTTCTTGATCATATGACTTATATTGCCTCTTATCAAACCGATCGAAAGGCTCTCCTTGATATGAGACGGATTGGATGTTGGTATTTAAGAAATGGAACAGGAACTAAGAAGCTCCGTGAATCATTAAATCGGTCAAAAGATCTTATGGAAATTGAAAAACTCATTAGAGAGTATGACTGGGAACAAACAACCTTCAACTGAGACCCACATCCTTGTCACAGGAACCGTGAAAGGGGTATTTTTTCGTGCAAGGACAAAAGAGCGCGCCGATCCGCTTGGGGACTTTCTCAGCAGTTCCATTAAAAGTAGAGTCTAGCTGAAAGTGTTAACCCATGCATAGTGAGATCTTCAGAAAAATTGTCATATCTTAGAGAAGAGTATTCATGGACCTTAATCATTTGATTTTGCCGCCACCAATACATCCCCTCGTACGCCGCCCCTAGATCTAGATAATTCTCTTTTTTATTAAAGTATGTTCCCCATCCAAGTCCTAGGCGCCATTGAATCATGGGAGCAAAACGATGTTTATTATCATCGATTTTGATCCGATCGAGCTGGCTTGGTGTGACTTTTTCTCGGTGCTCAATATCAAAGAAACCATAGAGAACCGATCCTGATAACATCCCACCTAAATACCATCCATTACTTAAATGCCACTTAGAATTGACCCCTCCTCTCAATCCAACTCCCCAGTATTCACAATAATCATTCACATGAGCAGAGTTTCGATTTAGCGCTCCCCCGGTATAGCGGATGACTTGATGTTGATCAATCCATACATTCTTTATACCGATAAAGGGTCGAAAGGAAAGCTTCTCACTAACATAATAATGTCTCCCTAACTCCAAATCGATATTATAGAAATCGAGGCTATAGTTAGATTTTGCACTATCCACACCTAATTGAGTTATGACAGACCCACGAAGAGGAATGAGGGTACTTGATTGTCCAGCACGAGCACTTCCAGAAACATGGTTTCTGAAATAAGTAAAATGAGCAAAAACATCCCATTGATCAAACGTAATATTTTTTCCTCCTCCCACACGAATCCCCCAATTCCCAGAAAAATTAATATCTTTTGTTCTTCCATTTAGCGGAAGAGTTGTTGTAAGAGAACTATTGCTATAAGCAAACTGTGTTCCATTTGTCCGTTGATACCAATAGATCGATTCTGCAGTAATAAACCATTCATCGCGCATAATTCCTGGATTTGAACTTGGCCTTGCTTGGCTTATCATCATTGCAAGCAATTCATTTTTGATGGTTTCAAGTTCTTTTTCAAGAATTTCAATTCGAGAAGAATTGGTCTCTAAGGCACCCAAGAGGGCGATTTGTAACAAAATAAAAACAAAAAATAGTTTATTTAACAGCTTCACAATTACACTTAAGTATTAAAACACTTCTGCCTTCACACTAAAGTAATAAATATTTTTAATAAAACTGTTTTTAAAAAAAGAATTAATTTTATGGAAATATTACGTTTCAATGCAATCTTCTAAAGTTTCTAACTTTTTAATCCTATGCTCTAATTCAGAAACGCGTTTTTCTAGCGTGGGCTACACATTTAGTTTTTTTGATGATTTCCCAAACAGCATTTCCTGCATAAAAACCTTTCCTTCGGTGAACTTCTCAGTACGTTGAGCAGTTTTTAAAGATGGTCTTGTAATCCCTTTTAAGATTTTCCATAGAATTAGTCGTACTAATCCCTACTGATTGAGCAAAGGACCTCTTCTTCAGCCCTGACGTTTTGATAAACTCCTCTAGTATCATGTTTTTTGCTTCAATCCTTTTTTATTCTCCGCCAGGGCGATCTTATGAAAAAGATTTGACACCTAGAACTCGTAGCAGATACTCAT
>CBEWFH010000001.1:0-23420 GCA_965555895.1 uncultured Simkaniaceae bacterium | reverse complement strand
AGATCGGAACGAACCGTTTATCTAAAATCTTTACGCATTTGAGAGGGCAATTAAATTTATGAGTATTTTTTGTGGAAATGGTATTAACTCATTAAAAAAAAAAGAATTAGCTGTTGAAGAGTCAGCAGTATTAACGATTAAAGATGATGAACAAAGCTCTATAGAAAATGCGATGTATCTTGCTATTATTGACGAGCAAATCAACCCTTACAATGAAGTAGAGACCCCTCTCGAAACTGAAGTTTATTCCGATAAACTTCTACCTTCAAGAGATCAAGGCGGAGCCAACACCTCAGGCTAGAAAGCCCTTAAACAAAAGACCTTCTTGTCCCTACTCGAATAAAAGGCGTTAACGCTTAATTAATCTTAAGCCGTTAAAAACTACGAGAAGTGAAGCACCGGTATCGGCAGCAATCGCCATCCATAGTGAAGCGATCCCAAGAATGGCAAGGATGAGGAAGATTCCCTTAAGTCCTAGAGCAAAGATGATATTTTGCTTGATGATCTGAAGGGTCCGTCTGGAATGGCGAATCAGCCAAGGAACTTTTGATAAGTCATCTGCCATCAAGGCTATATCAGCTGTTTCAATCACTGCATCGGTCCCCATTGCCCCCATCGCAATTCCAAAACTTGCCGCTGCCATCGCTGGAGCATCATTAACACCATCACCGATCATCGCGACTAGTTTCCACTTATCCTTTAACCGTTCAACAGCTTCCACCTTGTCTTCGGGGAGAAGTTCACTGTAAGCTTCATCCACCCCCGTTAGCCTAGCGATAGCCTCAGCTGCAGGTTTGTTATCACCGGTGAGCATCACCACTTGCTCAACCCCAGCCTTTTTTATCTCTTGAATGATCGCACTGATATTTGCCCTAGGTTCATCGGCAACACTGATCAAACCGCAAACGTGTTTATTATTTCCAATGGCAATAATGGAATGACCGGCATCTTCTAACTCGAGAGCCATTTGATGAATTTCGGAGGTTTCTTGTTTCATCTCATGCATGAAACGATGACTTCCAATCCAATAGAGGGTCCCAAGGTAAGTCCCTTCAGCTCCCTTTCCTTTAGTGATTTGAAAGTTTTCTGCCCGCTCCCCTTTGATCCCCTTTTCAGCAGCATATTTAAGGATAGCGCGCGCTAAAGGGTGCTCACTTGATGCTTCAAGAGCTGCTGCACGCTGCAGAAGTTCCTCTTCGGTATGTCCATTGAGAGGGACAATTTTTTGAATTTCAGGCTTCCCATAGGTGAGCGTTCCTGTTTTATCAAGGGCTAAGGCCCGAAGTTTTCCTGGCATTTCGAGAAACATTCCCCCTTTGATCAAAACACCTTCACGTGCTGCTGCAGTGAGCGCAGAAACAATACTCACCGGTGTAGAAATAACAAGAGCGCAGGGACAAGCAATCACTAAGATCACTAGGGCACGATAAAACCATATAGTCCACTCCCCCCCAAGTAATAGAGGAGGAACAAGGACAACAAGGATCGCAATACAAATCATGATAGGAGTGTAAATTTTGGCAAATTTTTCAACCCACTGCTGAGAGACTGCCCTTCTCGATTGAGCTTCTTCGACTAAATGGATGATCCGAGCAAGGGTTGTATCGTTGGAATCCTTTGTGACAACGCATTCAATCGCCCCCTCTTCATTAATCGTCCCCGCATAAACCTCATCCCCTTCCTCTTTAGGAACAGGGATTGATTCTCCCGTTATCGGCGCTTGGTTTATCGATGTACTCCCCTTTTCAATAACTCCATCTAAAGGGATTTTTTCTCCTGGACGAACTAAGATCAGGGCCCCCACTTCTACTTCTTCAACCACTTTGTCCCCCACATCAATGACATGAGCTACCGTAGGAGTCAAATCCATCAGCGTTGCAAGTGCCATGCGAGCTTGCCCCATACTCCAATGCTCTAATAAAAGAGCAACTGAAAAGAGAAAAGCAACCGTAGCCCCTTCAAACCATTGATCAATAGCAATTGCTCCCACGATTGCAATGATCATTAAGAGGTTCATATCAGGTTGCATCCGTTTAACTGCCATGAGAGCTTTTGGAACAACAAAGTAAGCTCCAAAAAGCATTGCAAAAAAGTAGAGGCGATCAGCAACTGGACTTGCCTTTAAGTGAAAGAAAATCGCTACAACTAAAAATAGTCCACTTAAAATCGTAGTGACAAGGCGCCCATTTTTTTTCCAAAACCCTTCATTTTCAACCTTTCCTCTCTCATTCCAAGGAAGGGCTTCCATTCCCCCTTTTTTTACCCACTCAATAATCTCATTTTGATCAATCCCCTCATCGCAAGAGACAATCATTTTGGCATTCAAAACATCAAATTCTAAATCGGTAACCCCTTCTCGCTTAGCAAGGATTTTTTTTAATATGGAGATTTCTTCAGCGCAGTCAAGACCGATGACTTTAAATGAATATTTCATAATTTTAACTTTATGTCGTGATCGACTATAATTCTAGTCATGAAAAATGCATTATTTAAACTCCTCCTTGCCCTAGGTCCTAAGAAGAAACATGATCGAAATGAACTCTCCCGCATTTTAATTGTTTCAACAACAGGACTCGGTGACTCACTATGGGGAACTCCAGCTGTTAAAGCTCTACGGAAAAAACATCCTAAAGGACATATCGCCCTATTTACAAGCCCAATTGGAGAAGAGCTTTTCCGAAATAACCCCAACATCGACGAGATCTTTGTCGTAAAAAACCCCGCACTATTCTCAAGCTTGAAGCTTCTCCCTACCCTCCGAAAAAGAAAATTTGACACAGCCTATATTTTTCACTTTTCACAAAGACCAATTCTCCCCATTGTTTCACTTGCCGGTCCCTCAAAAATCGTTGGAACTGTTGGGATCAATAAAGGACTCGATCATCTTTTAACTGATCCGATTCAGTCCACTCATATCCATGAAATCGAACGCCGCCTAAAAATTTCTGATTGCTCGAACGCTCCTGCTGATATGGAGCTCTTTTTAACGGAAGAAGAAAATAGCGCCTCCTTTATCCACCTTCCAGATAACTCTCTTCTTATTGGAATGCACCCTGGAGCAAAAGATAAGTTCAAACAGTGGAATCCAAAGGGGTTTATTGAGCTCGGACGGAAACTTGCTAAAGAAAAAGGGGCAACTCTCATCATCACGGGGGATAAACACGAAGCTCCCCTTGCAGATGAAATTGCTACCCATATTCCTGGAGCAGTATCGGTTGCAGGAAAACTTCCTGTTCGGGTAGCAGCCGCCCTGATTGAAAAACTCGATCTCTTTATTACAAATGATACAGGACCGATGCACATCGCTTTTGCGATGGGAACACCAACTTTTGCTTTCTTTTCCCCGACAGATCCTACCCTTTGCGGTCCCTATAAAATCTCCCATGGCCATGTGATCCAAAAACCGAGGAGCTGCACCCCCTGCATCCGAAAAAATTGCGTAGCCCCTTCCTGCATAGAGCAAATCTCCCCAAAAGCTGCTTATGAGGTCATTGATGCACACCTGCCATCTTGAAGGTGACCTTTTCACCCGCCTTCAAACTTTAGAGCAAAAACTCTCTCGCGTTAAAAAAACAAAAGAAGAAATGACCTTTACCAACCTCTTTTTTTTCGAAGTGGTTTCGATCATTCGCCAAGCAAAACGAGAGCACCATCCAATTTTTGCTGAATTTTCTGGAAAAGCTTTTATCAACCTAGACGATGACATTTTGTTTTCTGCTCTTCAGGAAGGAATCATCGATCGCATCACGAAAGATATTCCCCATCTAAAACCTTTTATGGATGAAGCAATCGAGACTTTTAAATTTATTCTTTGTAAAAGAAACGGGATAAAATAATAAGATGAAAATTTTTGTAATCATCCTCAACTGGAATGGGAGAAAAGATACCCTTTCCTGTTTAGCAAGCTTGAAGGCAGTAACAACTCCTTACGAAGTAGTCGTTGTAGATAACGGTTCCAATGACGGTTCTGTAGAGGCGATTTCGCACTCCTTCCCTTCTGTTCATTTGATTGAGACAGGGGAGAACCTAGGTTATGCGGAAGGAAATAATGTAGGAATTCGGTATGCCTTAGAAAATGGTGCCGATTTTCTTTTCATCTTAAATAATGATACGACTGTTGAGCCGAAAATTCTTGAAGCTTTTTTAAAAAGAAACGCTCCGATTCAAGGAGGAAAAGCCCATTTGATGAGCAATCCAAAGATTCTCGATCATTTGGGAGGAAATTGGAATGTTACAAAGGGAGAGTTTGAGCTTGTTGGAGCCCGCGCTATAGCCAGTGAATGGACAAATCCGATCACTTTAGATTATGTCTGCGGCGTAGCTCTTTTTGTTAAAGGTGAAGTTTTTAAAAAAGTGGGCCTTTTTGAACCCCGTTTTTTTCTTTTTTGGGAAGAGAGTGATTGGTGTCTTCGTGCTAAGCGAGAAGGATATATCGCAACGGTTTGTCCGGAAGCAATCCTCTACCATAAGGTATCCTCCTCATTTACAGGTGGAAAGCCCCATACCACCTATTTTTGGTCGCGCAATCGCCTTTTATGGATCGAAAGAAATTGCACCCCTGAGGAGAGAAAAACTCTAATGAAAAAAAATTGGGGTGATGTTTTCCATACGTTAAAGCTATATCTCCTTAAATCTCTGCAATTTATTTTCTCAAAGAAAACAGAGAAGAGGGCCCTCCGCCTCCGTACCTATCGAGCCAAACTCACAGGTGTTAAAGATTATTTCTTCCGCCGCTTCGGAAATGGTCCCTCTTGGCTTTTCGAAAAATAGCTGCCACCTTATATTAAAGGGTAAGGGAGCATTTCTATGAGCACGGTATTTGTTCTCAACTGCGGGGGCTCATCTATTAAATTTCAACTAATTGAACCTAAGTCAGGTAAAGTTCTTCTTAAAGGGCTTGCTGAAAACCTGACCACAGATCGCGCAACCCTAAAATGGTCTGATGAATCTAAAGAGCTGGAAAAATCAGAGTACCCTTATGCCCTTGATGAAATCCTTAAACTCCTTGGAAATGAAAAGATTATCGCTGTCGGTCACCGCGTTGTCCATGGTGGAGAATCCTTTAGCTCTTCAGTAAAGATCGATGCTAAAGTTTTAGAGAAAATCAAGGAATGCAATCACTTAGCTCCCCTTCATAATCCTGTGAATGCCCTTGGTATTGAGATCATGGCAAAGAAATTTCCCGATCTCCCCCAGATCGCTGTTTTTGATACCGCTTTTCACCAATCGCTCCCTGAAAGAGCCTATCTCTATGCCATCCCCCATGAATATTATGAAAAATATCAGGTCCGCCGTTATGGATTCCATGGAACGAGTCACCGCTATGTCACAGCCGAAGGGGCAAAAAAAGTAGGGAAATTGTTAGACGAAACTTCCTTTATCAGTTGTCATTTGGGAAATGGGTGCAGTGTAGCTGCAGTCCTTAAAGGAAAAAGTGTTGATACCAGCATGGGACTCACCCCACTTGAAGGACTTGTGATGGGGCAGCGCTCAGGAGATTTAGATCCTAGTATTGTGGGATTTCTTGCTGATCATTTAAAAATAAATACCGATAAAGTAATTGAAATCTTAAATAAAAAGAGTGGTCTCTTAGGTCTATCGGGAGAGAGTGAAGATATGCGTCTTCTCTTAAAGAGTAGCGACCAAAGGGCAAAACTCGCTATTGAAATCTTTTGCTATCGCCTTGCTAAATACATAGCTTCTTATCTTGTTCCTTTAGGAAAAGTAGATGGAGTGATCTTTACGGGAGGAATTGGAGAAAATTCTGAGGAAATTCGATCAAAAGTAATGGAGCTTTTGAAACCCTTTAACTTAAAAGAACTCGTTATCCCTACAAATGAAGAACTATTAATTGCTCAAGATGCCGCGGAAATCGTTAAGGGGATGGTAGCCTCATGAAACATACAATCCTAATGGTTCCCATTGGCCTTGGCGTAGGACTCACTACTGTTTCGATCGGAATGGTCCATGTTTTAGAAAGTCAAGGGATTGATGTCAGTTACTTGAACCCCTTAGGCCCAGACCTCAATGAAATCGAGCATCTTTTAAGTACAGGAAGGGAAGATGTCATCCTAGAATCGATTATCGAAAAGATAGAAAAAATAGGGATCAAAGATGGAATTCTTGTTGTTCAAGGAATCATCTCAACGCAACTCAGCCCTTATGCTCCAAGCTTAAATAATGCCATTGCAAAAGCGATCGATGCAGAGGTTGTTTTTGTTTCCACTCCTGGTGGAAAAACTCCTCAAGAGATTAAAGAACAAATCACCATTGCTGCAAAAGACTATGGGGGCATTGAAAATTCTCGCGTTGTGGGGTGCATGATCAATAAAATAGGAGCCCCCATTGATAAATATGGAAATGCCCGTATCGATTTATTCGATCTTCCAGAAAGCTCTGAAGAAGAATTGGCCCTTTGCCAAATTTTTGATGAGCCCACATTTAAAGTCCTTGGATGTTTTCCTTGGAAGCGGGAGTTGATGGCACCGCGCGTAAAAGATGTCGTTGAATATTTAAATGCTGAGGTAATTTCCGAGGGACAAATGGAAAACCATCGGGTTAACTTTTTTGCAATGGCCGCAGCAACCATTGAAAATATGACAAAAGTTCTCCTCCCCGATGTGATGATCATTACCCCTTCTGATCGTTCCGATACCATTTTAGCAACCTGCATAGCCTATCTTAGTGGAACAAAAATTGCTAGCCTCCTTCTCACAGGGGACTATCCTGTCCCTACAAACACCCTGAAGCTTTGTGAGAAAGCAATCAAAGAAGGACTCCCTTTACTTAGGGTCAAAACCGATAGTTTGCGTACAGCCATCTCCCTTCAAAACCTCAATGTAAAAATTCCAGAAGATGACATAGAACGGCGCATAAACCTAAAAAAATATGTTGCAAGCTTTATCAATAAAGAGTGGATCAAAAAGCTGATCTCTACTCAAGTCGAACGAAAACTTTCTCCTCCTGCATTTAAATATCAGCTGATAGATAAAGCCCGAAAAGCAAATAAAAAAATTCTTCTCCCAGAAGGAGAAGAACCGCGGATCATACAAGCTGCAGCGATTTGCTATAAACGAAAAATCGCCCGTCCTATCCTCCTTGGCGACCCTGAAAAAATACGCTCTATTGCAAAAAATCATGGGGTTGAGCTTGGAAATGGTATTGAAATCATCGATCCAAGTCCTCTTAGAGAGAAATACTTAAAACCTCTTCTTGAGCTTAGAAAGCATAAAGGACTCACAGAACAAAATGCAAAGGAAGCTCTTTTAGAACCCATTGTTGTAGGAACAATGATGCTTTCTTCTGGAGAAGTCGATGGCCTTGTTGCAGGGACAATCCATACAACCGCTCATACCATTCGTCCCGCATTGATGCTCATTAAAACAAAACCCGATGTCAAAAAAGTTTCCTCGATCTTTTTTATGTGTCTTCCCAAACAAGTTTTGGTTTACGGAGATTGCGCCGTCAACCAAAACCCTACAGCAGAAGAGCTTGCTGATATCGCTATCCAATGTGCAGATTCAGCAGAGCGGTTTGGAATAACTCCCCTAGTTGCAATGATCAGCTATAGCACGGGCAGTTCTGGAACAGGTGAAGAGGTTGTTAAAGTTCAAAAAGCAACAGAGATTGTGAAAAAACTCCGTCCAGATCTTCCTATCGACGGCCCCCTCCAATATGACGCCGCCTTTAGCCCTGATGTCGCAGCAAAAAAAGCGCCCAATAGTCCTGTTGCAGGAAAAGCAACCGTCTATGTTTTCCCCGATCTCAACACAGCCAATACTACATACAAAGCGGTACAACGAAGTGCCGATGTCCTCTCTATCGGACCGATGCTTCAAGGGTTAAAGAAACCGGTCAATGATCTTTCCCGCGGCGCTCTCGTTGATGACATCGTTTATACCATCGCCATTACCACCATACAATCCGAATAAAGATCTTCTTGGGCATAAACATCATGTCGTGTTATAAGAGCGTAAAAAACCATTTTATTGAGAACGGTAACAATGACAAGAATAATAAAAACGTTAATGCTTATTGGGGTAATGGGAAGCTTTCTACTTCTATTTACTGGATGTGATACAAATCGAGAAGTGGTCAGTAACATCGAGGAAAAAGAAGCAAATGTCATTCTTGTTTTACTAGAAAGCAAGGGAATTCCTGCCTCAAAAGCTGCAGCAGCAGCTAGTGCCATTGGCTCAGCAGATACGGGAACAAAATACTCAATCATGGTCCCCGATAAATATTCGATCGAAGCCATAGCCTATCTTAATCAAAATGGATTACCACGGACAAAGGGAACTACCCTTCTTGACCTTTTTGCAAAACAGGGGCTAATGACTTCTGATAAAGAAGAGACGATTAGGTATCAAGCAGGTCTTGCCCAGCAATTGACCAACACGCTTTTGATGATCGACGGAGTGATAGATGCCAATGTGCAGCTCTCCTTTCCACCTGAAGTTACAGGGCTCGGGCTGGAAACCGAGAAAAAAAAGATTACCGCTGCCGTTTATGTGAAACATCAAGGGGTGATTGATGACCCCAATATTCATCTAGAAAATAAAATCAAACGACTTATCTCTGGAAGTATCTCGGGGCTGGATATCAACGATGTAACTGTTGTCTCTGATCGTTCTCGCTTCACCGATATTACCCTAGAACAAATGCCTGAAGCACTAGGTGGAAAGCCTGGAGAGTATGTGAGCATTTGGAACATTGTGATGAGTAAAAAATCGGTAAGTCGCTTCCGTGTTCTTTTCTTTATTATCACTGCCATTGCTGTCTTACTTGCCATAGTCTTAGGGTGGATTAGTTGGAAGTTTTATCCTCATCTTAAAAAGAAAGGGGGACTCAAAGAACTCTTTAATCCTATCCCCTTAATAAATAGCTTTATTAAGAAACCCCCTTCTGGTCCGCCGGGAGAAGGAGGAGGGTAAAAAGATGAATACTACGTCCTGGATAGCTTTTCGTAACTTGTTAGAAAGAAGTAATAAATCGAATTTCCTCCGTTTTCTTTCTCCTTCTGAAAAAGAAAAACTCCAAAGTGTTCCCTCTTCAAGAGGAGATCCTTTCACCATTACTTATTCAATGAAAGATAGACTTCAGGGAATTCACTACTCATGGCTCATTACTTTTTTAGAACCCTTTGCCGAAAATGATAAAGCGATGATCCTTTCTTCCTTAGAAAAGTCTCAGGCCGAAAAATTGAAAAAACATTTTGAGATGAAAGATTCCACTCTTCCATTAAAGAAAAATGCAAAAAACTATTTAGTCAAAGCAATCTATGAATGGCTTATTTCCGATCAAAAAGAGTTCCTTCCGATTGAATTTTTACCTGAATATCCACTAAATCCCCTATTAAATTTATCAAAGAATGAGATTCAAACCCTCGTTAACTATTTAGGCCTCCATGATTTGGCCATTGAATTTAACCATGCGATCAAGGTAGAACAAATAAAAAAAATCCAAGAAGTTCTCACGAAAGGAGAGCAGGATTACTTAAAGAAGCAAATTAAAATTAAAGAACCTCTTTCCTTTGCAAGACTCAACCTTGATGGATGGAATGGAGATGGGAAAAAACTAAAGGCAATCCTCCACCATAGGGGGTTTAATCGCTTAGCAAAAGGACTTTTTGGATGTCACCCTTCCCTTTTATGGTATATTTGTCATAGATTGGACACAGGAAGAACAAAAATTTTGCGGAAGTTCTTCACAAATATTAATAACGACGAAGCGCATAAGACTTTGATAAACCAAACTTTAGGATTAATCCCAATAGTGCAAAAAGGATCATGAGTAAATACTTTTCATTAATCTATTCCGGTGAAATCAGACAAGGCTCTGAAAAAAAAATCATCCCCTCTGAAGCATTTAGTGAACTCTTAAATGCTACTGAAGTCTTAAATAAAGCGAAGGCTGACGTTAAGACTTACCTGAGTAATAACAAAGAAGAGTGTAAAAAGCTTCTTCAGCAAGCTAAAGAGGCTGGATTTAACGAAGGACTTTCAGAGTTCAACAAACAAATCCTTCACTATGAGCAGCGGATCAAACAAATGGAGCATGAACTCCAAAAAACGATCCTCCCTCTTGCTGTAAAAGCAGCAAAAAAAATTGTTGGACGAGAACTTGAAATAAAGCCTGAAACAATCGTCGATATTGTAAGGCAAACATTAAAGCCAGTTACGCAAAACCATCACATTAAGATCCTTGTCTCTAAGCAAGACAAAGAGATCTTAGAAAAAAAGAAAAAAGAGCTCAGAGAGATACTCGAATATGCTAAGACATTTACCATCGAGGGAAAAGAAGATATTACGTCGGGGGGTTGTATTATTGAGACCGAAGCTGGTATCATTAACGCTAGTTTAGAAAATCAATGGCGCGCTTTAGAAGCCGCCTTTGAAGCGTTTATGAAAAAATAATGAAATTATCGAGACATAGTAAAGTACTTCCTCTCTTTCTACTTTTTATATTTTGTTTTTTAGGCAAGCCCCTCTTCGCCCAAGGCGAAGGTGTTGCAGATGCTGTTGCAAAGATTGTAGAATCCACTACCCATCAAGGACAAGAAGCAAACGCTGCCAATACAGAAGAAGCTGGTGGTGGTGCTGGAGAACCAAACGTCATAACGATGATGGCAGTCATCGCGCTCACTGCCCTCCTTCCCTTCGCGATCATATTGCTCACCTCCTTCTTAAAAATCGTTATTGTTTTGTCCTTATTAAGAAACGCGCTCGGGGTGCAGCAAGCCCCCCCCAACCAAGCCCTTACAGGAATTGCTCTCCTGATGAGTATTTATGTGATGTTCCCTACATGCGTTGCAATGTATAATGCTGGAAGTGAGTACATCAATAAAGAAGCACCAAAAAATCTATTTTCCTCTAGCTCTGCCGTTTACATTTATAATGTCGTTGAAAAAACAAAAGAGCCCCTAAAGCAATTTTTAGTAAAAAACATGTTGGTAAACCATCAACGAAGTTTTTATCAACTTGCTTACCGAAGTATGCCAAAAGAGTTCCAGTCCTCCATAAAGATGGACGACTTCATTGTTATAGCTCCTGCTTACATTACCTCTCAGCTAAAAGGTGCCTTTGAAATAGGTGTATTGATCTATCTCCCCTTCTTTGTAATTGACCTTGTGACTTCAAACATCCTCCTTGCGATGGGCATGATGATGCTCTCTCCTTTAACAATCGCCCTTCCTCTCAAGCTCCTTTTAGTCGTAATGACAGATGGGTGGACGCTTGTGATTCAAGGACTAGTACAAACCTATAAACAGTAGGAGTTTTTCTTGTACGAAGCAGAAATTTATCAGCTCTCCTATCAAGCTCTCCTCTTAATATTGATCCTTTCAGGCCCGCCGATTTTGATCAGCATGACCTTTGGCTTAACTGTTGCGATTTTCCAAGCAGCTACCCAGATTCAAGAACAAACCCTCTCATTTACCGTTAAACTTGTTGCCGTAATTATGACTCTCATCTTTATGGGCGGGTTTTTGAGTGCACAAATTATGCAATTCGCTAATTCGATCTTTCTGAATTTTCCAAAATGGAGATAGTGCTTGAATGGACTATCTTAATTACTTCTCGACCCTTCCAAACGTCTCACTCATGGGAGTCGTTTCCCTTTTTTTTCTAACCTTAATGAGACTTGCGCCCATTATGGCAATGGCCCCATTTTTAGGGTCAAAGCTGGCGCCAGCAATTGTTCGGATGGGCCTTGCAATTTTTTTAGCAATCCTTTTTCTTCCCTATCTAGTGGTCAGTGTAAAAGAGCCGATCACCTTTAATAATGCATTCATCCTTTACTCATTAAAGGAGATAATGATTGGATTTATCCTTGGATTTTTTGTAGCAATTCCTTTCTATACAGTTCAAACATCTGGTATCATTGTCGACTATCTTAGAGGAGCATCGATCATGCAATCGCAAGATCCCTCTCTTCAAACGCAAGCTTCTCCCATCGGAATTTTTTATAATTACATCTTGATTGTGATTTTTTTTCAAATCAACGGTCCCTATCTTTTTTTTGACGCCCTATTAAAGTCCTATGAAATTGTCCCCCCAGCAAGTTTTATCAATCCCCTCTTCTTAAGTATTAAAAGCGATTTTTGGAAAACTTGCTTTGATTTGATCAATCATATTGTTGCCATTGCTATCCAACTTTCCGCTCCAGTCATTGTTGCCATTTTAATGGCAGAAATGTTTTTAGGAATTGCTAACCGTTTAGCGCCGCAAGTACAAATTGCCTTTTTAGGTATGTCTATCAAATCCTTGCTTGGACTTGGTCTTCTTTGGGCTGCATGGTTCTTCATCTTAAAGCAATTCACAAAACAGACATACGATTGGCTTGCAGTTATTAACAAAATAATCATGTATATGAAATATCTTGTTCCTACCGCCCCTCCAACTTGATTTTTTCTTTTATAAAGCTTACATTCATATAAAAACTTTACATATAGGTTTATAATGAAACGCTTGATCCCTTTACTTCTTGCAGCTACCAGTATATTTGCAGCGCACGAACCCCCCTATACAGTCCCTGGGAAAATTTATGAAACCACACCACAAATAATCACTCCAAGTGCAGGGCCCAGCGTTGATCACGGAATTGATGCGTTTATCACTGCAGATTTCCTTTATTGGACAGCCCGTATGGATGGCCTTTCCTATGTCAAAACAGGGATGAGTAATGGCTCAGTGAATGTAATTAAGGGAGCAACGAAATACCCAGATTGGAGATGGAAGCCCGGCTTTAAAGTAGGGCTTGGACTAAACCTTCCTCATGATGGGTGGGATGTCTATGCTGAATATACCTGGCTCCACTCAAGTGCATGGAACTCAACTAAAGATAATAAAAAAGGAATCCTCCCAAGCTGGGCCATTCCCCCCCTATGGGACCTTGCCCGTGGAGAAGATACCGTTCTATCAGCAAGGGTGAATTGGAAACTTCAATTTAATGCCCTTGATCTATCACTCGGTCGGAATTATTTCATTAGTAAATTTCTAACCCTCCGCCTCTTTATTGGCTTTAAAGGAAGTTGGATCGACCAAGATTACTTTGTGAGTTATCCAATCATTACTGATGAACTCGATTCATTCCTTACAATGAAAAATGATCAAGATTATTGGGGAATTGGGTTAAGGTCAGGGCTAAATACTTCCTGGCATCTGACCCAAACATGGAGCTTCTATGGAAACCTTTCCCTTTCTGCCCTTTGGGGTCAGTTCTCAGTTGATAGAAAAGATACACGAAATGATGCGAGAAATAATGGAAATCCAGATCGCCCTCCTTTAAACACGACGATCACAGTCATTAATACTCAAAATGACTTCCATACCATTAAAGGCATTCTTGAACTTAGCATTGGTATGCGAGGTGAATGGTGGTTTGCAGAAGACCGGTACCACTTTCTCGTGCAAGCCGGTTGGGAAGAACAACTTTGGATCAATCATAATCAATTGATAAAGATCTTTGTTGTTCAAGCCGATCATGGCGATTTGATATTGCAAGGACTCACCATTAAAGGACGCTTCGATTTCTAAGAACTCTGAATATAACCCTGGAGTGCTACTTATTTTTCCCTTTAGCACTGCATAAATAAGTGAGATTTTTTGGAACGAAGCGAAGGGCAACTCCTTCAAATGGTGTTTTTGTTTCCTCCTTTTCTGGAGTAGGTGAACAAGATGGACAACCTGTAATTATTACTGCTTTAGAAGCAAATGGAAAATAGCATCTTCATTTTAATGTCATTAACCTTGAGCTTGGCCGCAATTTCTATCTAAGCCAATCCCTAACTATGAAACCTCATATTGGTCTTAAAGGAACCTGGCAAGATCAAGATATGCGATTCAACTACTTGACAGGAGAGACCAACGAACTTTTTGAAATTGATCTTGATAATAACACAACGATTTCAACTGTTGGACCATACAGAATGCATGGAAAAACAGACGTATGGGGGCTAGGTGTTCTCGGTGGTTTTGACGTTTCTTGGTATATACTCTAAGTTCTTGGAGCATCTATGGAAAGCTTGCTTGAAGTGCCATGTGAGCAGATTACCACACACTCTCAAGAGTAGACACTTTAGAAGTTCCTGAGAGAACCAACTCTAAAGTTATTGTAAATCTTGATAATAGTGACTACTACACAGGGAAATATGTTGGTAAACTTGAGCTTGGACTCCGTTGGGAGACTTGGTTCTATGACGACATTTTTCTATCTAAGCTGGATGGGAAGAATACGTTTGGTCTAATTGGGGCATTTTTACAGTTTCTGAAGAACAACAAAATGAACATGCCCTTTCATTTCATGGCCTAAATTTAAAATTCCGTTTCAGCTTCTAAACCTAAAGAGTTTGACGAATAAAAACTGAGTATTTTTTAATGCTCAGTTTTTTTTCTTGCAAAACAAATCCCATATAGAGTTTCATATGTGACTAACAAGGAAAAACGCCCTTACCGATATGCGAGAGCAAGAAAAAAGTTGTGCATATGAGAGTTTCTCTTGCACTGTTGTTGAGCAGTCGGTTATAAAGGGAAAACATGAATGATTGATATTTTATCATTTCTATAACAGGGAGAAATTTGATAATGGAAATGAAGTTTAAGAAACTTTGGCCTCTTATTGGGGCAATGTGCTTGGGGCTGATTAGTCCTGCTTTTGCACATGATAATTACCAAAATAATGGTAGCACTGGTAGCGGCACCTATGGCTCAAATGCGAACACAAGTTCGCAGTCTAGCCAAGGAACTTACCAAAGGGGAACCTTTAGAGAAATTACACCAAATGCAGGACCACGTGTTGCACATGGTGCTGATGTTTTTATTACAGCAGATTTTATCTGGTGGAAAGCAACCCAAGATGGCTTAGGATATGCTGCATCAGGTTTTGCTAATGAAACCACTGCGCCTCTACCTGCTGATGCATTTGTTGTTCAAGCTTCAACAGGAAGAAATGCTACAGTTGGTGAAGACTGGGCTCCTGGCTTTAAAGTCGGTCTCGGTCTTAACTTGGGACATGATGGATGGGATCTTTACACCCAATATACTTGGCTTCATGCAAGCGATAGTAATTCCATTAGTGCTCCATCTGTTGTTATGAATACAGTTGGCATTGCTCAATCTGAATTCAGACCATTTGTTACAGGAAATAGAGCAACTTCTAACTGGGATCTCCACTTTAACGTGATTGATCTTGAGCTTGGAAGAAACTTCTACCTAAGCCAATTCCTAACAATGAGGCCTTTTATTGGCCTTAAAGGAACGTGGCAAGATCATAACTGGAAATCTCATTTCTATGGAGATGAATTCGAACTTAGTGTTGATGATCAAAACAACAATAATAGACTTGGTGTAACAGGACCTTACCATGTCCACGAGACTCAAGATGCTTGGGCCATTGGAGTGCGTGGTGGATTCAATATTTCTTGGTACCTGTCTAAAAGCTGGAGTATTTACGGCGATATGGCAGTGTCAGGTATGATGACAAGCTACTATGATGTCAAAAGAAGGGACACTATAGATGATTCATCAACTGGATATTCTAAGGTGGTTAGAAATCTAGATGAAAACAATTTCTATTCTGTTAATTACGTCGGTGAATTAGAGCTAGGTCTCCGTTGGGAAATGTGGTTCTATGATGACAACTACCATTTTGCTATACAAGCAGGGTGGGAAGAGCAAGTTTGGTTAAGTTGGCTTAGAACTCCTGAGCTAGTTGATGAAAGCACCCATGATCTTTCATTCCATGGCCTAAACTTGAAATTCCGTTTCGACTTCTAATCATAAGTTAGAAACTCTTACGGAAATAAAAGGCGCCAAGCAATTGGCGCCTTTTTTTTGCTTGCCTCCCCTTCATGTAATCTGCTAGATATCGGGTTAAGAAAGGGCCTGTCGGGAAAGTCGGGTTCCATAGAATAAGCAGAGATTTTTGTGGCAATATTGCGAATTTGCAAATCGTCATATATTTGTATATAAGCGATTTGAAAATTTGTGAAGTTTACCAAAAAGAATGCTTAGTCTGCGGAAATAGACTTTTCCGATAGGCCCAGAAAGGTAATGAGGGGGAAAACCATGGCCAAGAAGCTTCTTATTCTTGTCCTTTTCATGTTAAGTATTAACGGTTTTTCTAATAAACCGGAAATGATCACACCTCCGGCAGGTCCTTTTGTAAAAGATGGAGCAGATATCTTTGTGACTGGAGAATTCTTATGGTGGACAGGAATACAAGAGGGGTTAAATTACGCAACAACAGGGGTTTTGGTTCAACCAGGAACGAATATCTCCTCCTCAGGGAAGGTTCATAAGGTTCACTATCCTTGGAAACCTGGCTTCCGCGTAGGGATTGGCCTTTATCCTGGCCATGATGGTTGGGATCTTTTTGCCCACTACACTTGGTTTCATAGCAACTCAACCGATCGAGCCTCTAATAGAGATGGCAACATGGTTCCAACAGGTATTTCTCTACGTGGAATCACTAATGTTCAAGTCAATGGGGTGACAACTGCAAGAAGTCGTTGGAATCTTCATTATAATGTGGTCGATTTAGAGCTCGGTCGCAATTTTTTCCTCAGCAAATTCCTTAAAACCCGCCTTTTTGCCGGTTTACGTGGAACATGGAATAGCCAAGACTGGAACAGCCACTACAATTCTAATCAAATCACCTTTGGAGAGGGAGATCCCCTACCTGGAACGATCACAACAAACCAAGATCAAGATACTTGGGGGTTTGGAATCCGGATGGGGGTAAATGGGACATGGACCTTCTATAAAGGATGGAGCATTGTCAGTGATGCCTCATTCGCTGGAGTGTGTGTAGATTATGATAACCACCGACGCGATACTATTATTCAAACTGGTATTGGCTCGGCAACAACAGTCAATATCAAGAGCGGCTCTAACTCTACTCTCTTTAACCTTGATTTGATGCTTGGGGTTCGTGGCGAATGGTGGTTTTATGATGATAGCTACCATATTTCTGCCCAAGCTGGCTGGGAAAATCAAGTTTGGCTCCATTATGGAAATTTCATCTTTTTAAATGGGCATAGCAATGGAGATCTCACCTTTTCAGGGCTCTCTGCCAAATTCCGCTTCGATTTCTAGCTCACCTTACTACAAAGTGACCATTTTTTCTTGAAATTCAATTGAAATTCTCGTTTCATAGTAACTTAAAGTAACGTATGGGATTTTCATGAACACTTGGCGCATTCTCTTTTTATTATTCCTCCTCCCTTTGGGAATTTTACGGGCTGAAAGTGAAATTAGGATGAAGGGACTCGAAAACAGAATTTCTACCATTGAAACCAATTCAGGAACATCGATGAACTCCCTCACACCCTGCGCAGGCCCCAAGGTGAAAAATGGGATGGATATCCACCTATCAGCTGATTTTATCTACTGGAGCGCACGGCTAGATACCCTGACCTATGCAAAGACAGGGCATGGAAGTTTAACAGATGGAAGAAGCCCTACTAAAGGGAAGATTCAATCGGTTAATTGGTCTTGGGATCCCGGTTTTAAAGCCGGTCTTGGGTGGAGTTTTTGTCATGGCTGCTGGGATATGAACATCCAGTACACTTGGCTTTATACCAATGTTGGTAATACCAAGCATTCTGACTTCATGGTTTCTGCTTTTGATATTCTTCCCCCATCACTTCAACTAAATGAGCTTTCTTTTAACCGTGCACACGCACAATTTGATCTCCACTATCAGGTGGGAGATTTAGAGCTTGGCCGCAATTACTACGTGAGTAAAACATTAAAGATGCGCCCATTTATTGGGCTAAAAGGGACATGGCAGAAGCAAGGCTATAATGTCTTCTATGATGCTATTTCTATTCATCTCCTTGAGGAAACTTTTAACTTCAACTCTGAGTTTGGTCATTCGATTTGGGGACTTGGAATGCGGGGTGGTCTCAATACTTCGTGGCAATTTTCTAAGAACGTAAGTCTCTATGGAAACCTTGCCTTTACAGGAATTTGGCTCCATTATGATATTGATCGAAAGGATACCTTTGAAACTGTTGTTACAGATCCTCAAGTTCAAACAACTGAAACGACAACCTTTAATGCCCAAGATCATTTAAGACTGGTAAAACCTGTTTTAGAGTTTGGCATTGGTCTTCGCCTAGAAAGTTATTTCGGGTGTGGACGGTACCACTTCTTGCTTCAAGGAGGATGGGAAAGTCAGATTTGGATCAACCAAACTATCTATATCTCCAGAAATGGTCACCATGACCGGTTTGATCTAAACCTTCATGGTTTGACAACAAAGATCCGCTTTGATTTCTAAGTAGCGTTAATTGGTTTAAGGAGAATCGCTCCTTCCTTGATCACATGAATCGTAGCATCGATCTCTTCTATGGTGTTGTAAACACCAAAGGAGATCCTTGCAAGAGAGTTTAGCCCTAAGCGATGCATAGCCGGGTGGGCACATAGATGACCCGTTCGAAGAGCAATCCCTTTAAGCCCGAGAAAAGTTCCGAGATCAAGAGGGTGTACATCCTTTAAGTTAAAACTAATGATCGGGCCTCTTTCTTTCAAGGGCCCTACGATTTTTATACCACCGATTTTCAAAAGTTTCTCCATGGCATAGGTAGTTAGTTTCTTTTGCCATGTATCAATAGCCTCTATTCCTATCGATTCGATATAATCAATAGCAGCGCCGAGACCAATCACAGAGGCAATAGAAGGAGTCCCCGCTTCAAATTTTAAGGGCGCGCTTTGGAAGGTCGATTTTTCCATTGTGACTGTTTCAATCATATCCCCTCCACCCATAAAAGGGGGCATTGCTTCAAGAAGGGAAAGCTTCCCATAAAGAATTCCTACTCCTGTAGGACCATACATCTTATGTCCTGAAAAAGCATAAAAATCTGCATTCAGCTCTTGCATATCGAGCCGAATATGAGAAGCTGCTTGAGCTCCATCGATTAATACTTTTGCTCCTACCCCATGAGAAAGCTCGATGATTTCTTTGATCGGATTAATCGTCCCTGTTGCGTTAGAAATATGGCCGACTGAAACAAATTTTGTCCGCTCAGAGAGGAGCTCTTTAAAAACATCGATCCGCAGCTCTCCACCAAGAGACATTGGGATATATTTCAGTTTGATCTCTTTATCCTCTGCAAGGATTTGCCAAGGAACAATATTAGAATGGTGTTCCATCTCTGTGATGATTACTTCATCCCCTTCCTTAAGAAAGGCCCGACCATATGAATAGGCTACAAGATTAATTGATTCGGTTGTTCCCCGAGTAAAAATAATTTCTTCTTCTTCACGTGCATTGATAAATTTTTGGACTTTTGATCGAACACCGCTATACATTTCTGTGGAGTGGACTGCAATCTCATAGATAGCGCGGTGAACTGTGCTATATTCTTTTTCGTAAAAACGACAAATGGTATCGATCACACTTTGTGGTTTTTGTGACGTCGAGGCACTATCTAAATAGATCAGAGGTTTCCCTTTCATAGATTTTTTAATCATGGGGAAATCTTCTCTTACACGCCAAACATCAAACATTGTCATCACACTCTCTTAAATTTAAAAATCTATCTACAACTTCCCCTTTCATTAGTTCCTGACAAAAACCGCGCGCTAAGTGCCACTTTGCATCTTTCCTACTCAGTCCTCGGCTTCTGAGATAAAAGAGCTCTTCTTCCTTAGGCTGGCAGCAAGTCGCGCCATGTGAGGCCTTCACATCGTCAGCATAGACCTCTAAATTGGGTTTGCTCATCGCCTTTGCTTTTGGGCTTAAAAGGAGGTTATTATTAAGCTGATAGGCATCTGTCTTTTGCGCCTCTTTCTCAACATAAATCTTCCCCTCAAAACTTGAACATCCCTGGTCCATTAAAGCTGTTTTGTAGTGTTGACTTGAGCGAGTATTTGGAGCTTCATGCCTCACCGTAATAAATTGGTGAATCTCATCCTTTCCACTCGGAAGAGAGAGTCCTTTTAAATCGACTTCGCTGTTTTCACCACTTAAAACCACTTGAAAATCGTGTCTTTCGCATTTTGCTCCTTTAGAAAAGGTGAAAACCTCCAACTTGGCATCTCTTTTTAGTCTCACTCTTAGAGTATGCATCGCAAACCCCACTGAGCTATGCTCTAAATGTTCATTTACCTTTACATTTGCCCCCTCATCAAGGATGAGCTGCAAGTAAGGATTATAAAAATAGCTCCCTTCTCCTATGCACTTCATAGAAATAGTAAGGGTAGAACCTTTCCCAACAAAGACTTCTATTTTAGGAACTCTCATCCCTTCACTTAAGAGAAAATCCCATTTAAGTTCGACTATTTTTCCGGGTAAGATATAGAGAAACTGCCCTTCCTCTGAAAGGGCTCCGTTAAGAAGAGCAAAGGGGCTTTTTTCAGTCGCCATATTTTCTGCAAAACTCTTCTGAAGGAGGGCTCCATAAGAGCGCATTGCCTCTTCTTGTGTAAGAGAAACTACCCCCTCTTCTTGTGTAAGAAAAACTACCCCCTCTTCTTTGGGAAATTTTCCTACCACTGGAATAAATGAGGATTCACAAAGGGTTTTCAATGAGACATATTTAAAGGAGTCCCACTTCTTTGTAGGGAGTCCCATTTTCTCTAATGAATCCCACGATTTTTTCTTCCAGGGATCATTTAAACGAAGGTAAGGTTTTACTGTTTCAAGAAGTGTCATCAGAATAATTGATATCCTTTTTCTTCAAGCTTAAGAGCAAGCTCTGCCCCCCCTGTTTCTACAATTTTCCCATCCATAACAACATGGACAAAGTGGGGCTTAATATAATCAAGAAGGCGTTGGTAATGGGTAATTAAAATTAATGCGTTATCCTGAGTCAGCTGCTGATTGATTCCTTCAGCAACAATACGGATAGCATCGATATCGAGCCCTGAATCGGTCTCATCTAAGATAGCAAGTTTGGGTTCTAAAACAGCCATCTGCAAAATTTCATTCCGTTTTTTTTCTCCACCCGAAAAGCCTCCATTCACTTCGCGCTCAGCAAACTGAGAATTGATTCCCATCTTCTCCATTTTTTGGCGAAGCATTTCGCGGAAAACTTCTTCTAAAATCGGTTTCTCTCCACGACTTTTCCTTTTGCTATTTAGTGCACTATGGAGAAACTCGGCATTACTTACTCCAGGAATCTCGATGGGATATTGAAACCCCATAAAAAGTCCAAGATGGGCTCTTTCTTCCACATCAAGCTCCAAGAGATCTTTCTCTAAAAAGGTGATCGATCCTCCAGTTACTTCGTAATTGGGATCCCCTGCCAAAACTTTAGCTAGAGTTGATTTTCCCGCGCCATTGGGTCCCATAATTGCATGGATCTCTCCAACCTTAACCGTTAGTGAAAACCCTTTAAGGATAGGTTCTCCATCAACGGAAACATGTAAGTCCTTAATTTCAATCATCCCACTGACCCTTCTAATTTTAACGTTAATAATTTTTGCGCTTCAACAGCAAATTCAAGGGGAAGCTCTTTGATCACCTCTTTGCAAAAGCCATTGACGATCATCTGAATCGCATCCTCTTGGGAAATCCCCCTCGACCGCAAATAGAAAAGTTGTTCTTCATTCATCTTCGACGTTGAGGCTTCATGTTCTAGCTCTGCCGACTCGTTGTAAACTTCGATATAGGGAAAGGTATTCGCGCTGCAGTTATTTTTCACCAGCATCGAATCGCACTGAGTAAAGTTGCGCGCCCCCTCTGCTTTCGCTCCGATATGGACAAGCCCACGATAAGTATTCGATGACTCGTCAGCTGAAATCCCTTTAGAAATAATGGTTGAGCGGGTCCGTTTACCTAAGTGAATCATTTTCGTTCCGGTATCGGCTTGCATCTTTCCATTCGTAAGAGCTACAGAGTAAAACTCCCCAACTGAATCATCCCCTTGCAAAATGCAACTTGGATATTTCCAGGTAATCGCTGCGCCGGCTTCAACCTGCGTCCATGAAATCTTTGAGCGATTTCCCGCACATTTACCCCGCTTGGTAACAAAATTGTAGATGCCCCCTTTCCCGGTTTTTTTATCTCCGGCATACCAATTTTGAACGGTCGAGTATTTGATCTCAGCATCATCGTGAGCAATAAGCTCAACGACCGCTGCATGGAGTTGATTTTCATCATAAGCAGGAGCTGTGCACCCTTCTAAGTAACTGACATAAGAGCCTGGCTCTGCAATGATAAGGGTCCGCTCAAACTGACCTGTCTCTCTCTCATTAATACGAAAATAGGTTGAGAGCTCAATCGGACTTCTCACCCCCTTGGGGATATAGACAAATGAGCCATCAGAAAAAACAGCTGAGTTCAAGGCTGCATAAAAGTTATCCCCCATCGGAACGACAGTCCCTAAATACTTTTCCAAAAGCCCAGGGTATTTTTTTGCTGCCACACTCATCGAACAAAGGACAACACCGGCATCTTCCAGTGTTTTGTGAAATGTAGTTCCAAGAGATACCGAATCAAAGACAACATCAATAGCTACATTGCTGAGCCTCTTTTGCTCATCTAAAGGAATCCCTAGCTTATCAAAAGTCTTGAGAATTTCCGGATCAACCTCATCTAAACTACTGAGTCTCTGCTTTTCCTTGGGAGCAGCATAGTAGCGCATATCTTGAAAATCAATGGGAGCAATCTTTAGTTGGCCCCAATCGGGAGGGGTCATCTCTTTCCACTTCCGAAAAGCCTTTAACCGGAACTTGAGTATAAATTCAGGCTCTTCTTTTTTCTCAGAAATTGCCCGTACCGTCTCTTCATCAAGCCCCTTTGGAAAGAGGTCTGACTCAATCTCAGTTCGAAAGCCGTATTTATATTCTTCCCGAGAGGAAAAGAGCTCTTCAGTTGACATAATCTTCCTATATTTCAAGTACTAAAAATACCCTACTTTGAGTCCCAAAGTCAACTAATCAGGTTAATAGTTCTCATTGAATGTAAAAAGTTTCTTGATCTCCCCCCACATCCCTCAACAAACTCTTTCAAAGTTTTGCTTTCCACTAGCCTCTGACTGATTTCTAATGCGGGATTACTCACATCTATCTCATCGTCAAGACCTAAGACAATACCCATGACTCCATAAGCTTTAATTTTAGTAGTATCGTTACAATCAGCAAATGATGCTCCAACATAAAAAGTCCCCACTTTCCCATCCATCTGGACCCTTTGATTATTTGGAGAGTGGAAATAACTCGCACCATCAGTATAGATCTTAATATCATTTTTTTGAATAGTTCCCCAAGAAATTGATCTTCCTGTACCCCTCTTTATCCCGCTACCTCCAAAAAGACCGGTAGAAATACTTTTGGTCACCTCCCTTAATTGAGGATAATCAGGGAAAAAGAGATGATGAAAGATCAAGCTGAAATCTGCACTACTACTCAAAGGCTTTTGAAAAATAATAAATTGAAGCTCCAACTGATCTTCTGTAAATTGTAAAAGGTGTT